>NZ_PCZU01000008.1:4035-39266 GCF_002887785.1 Rhodococcus sp. ENV425 | reverse complement strand
CGTCGTACACCACCTCACGGGACTTGACCCAGGACACCTTCCCAGCCCAGCAGCCGCATCCCGGTGACGCGGTCACCACGAACGTGCAGCCCAGCGATGGTGGTCTCAGCCCAGCCACGGTCCTCGTCGCACGCCATGCCTCATCATCCACACCACCTGGGCGGATTCCCTTCGGGACGCTCCGAGCACGGCCAGGCGACCCGTCAGCCCCGGACCAAGATCACCGGCTTGGCGTTAACCGCTGTACCGATGTTCCCCCGATCTACCTGCGTTGGATGGCCCGGACGTGACCGGCCTCGCCCAAGATCAAGTCCTTAGCGCCAACGGCTGTTCCATTGTTCCCCGAGGCCGAACCTGGGTTTGATCGCCGAGCACTGGGACGATCTGCTGCGGTTGGCCGGATCGCTGAAGTTCGGGCACGCCACCGCGTCGCTGTTGGTCGGCAAGCTGTCGGCGTCGGGGCGGCAGAACACCCTGGCCGCGGCGCTCAAGGAGTACGGGGCGCTGCGGCGCACCATTTACGCCGCGAGATACCTCTCCGATCCGGACTACCGGCGCAAGATCTCGCGGCAGCTCAACAAGGGCGAGTCGCTGCACGCGCTGCGCCGCGACCTGCTCTATGCCCATGAGGGGATGATCCGGGCGCGCCACCTCGAGGACCAGACCGAGCAGGCCTGGTGCCTGACCTTGACGACCAACGCTGTGATCGCCTGGACCACAGAGTATTACGGGTTCGCTGTCGAGCAGATGCGCCGGACCGGGCAGCGTATCGATGACGAGGTCCTGGCCCACATCAGCCCGGCCCACAGTGCCAACATCAACTTCTTCGGCGCGATCGAGGTCGACATCGACGCCGAGCTGGCCCAGCTGGGCCCGACCGGGTACCGGCCGCTGCGGGTGCGCGACACCTTGTTCTGACCGCGCGGAACCGGGGCCCGTGGTTACGGCGTGGCGATGTCGATAGCGGTGTCTGCTGGCGTGGGTGTTCGGTGGGCGGTGAGGAAGTTGTCGACGAGCCGGGTGCAGTCGTCGTGGTCGATGCTGCGTAATCCGGTGAGACGGGCGAACACGATCGGGCCGAGGAGTTCGATGATGGCGAAGGTGGTGTCGAGCTCGCCGAGCATCGCGCGGGCCTCGGGACTGGTGAGGATCTGGTCGAACGGGTGGCGGTACTGCTCGATGACGCGCGCGCGCAGCGAGGTGACCGCGGCCGGGTCGGGGTGGTCCTCGCCGATGGAACCCATCGCCAGCCAGGCCAGGGTGGTCATCTGCACCGGAGCCTGTTCGATGAGGTCGGCCTGGCTGGCGAGCAGCGCCAGGAGCCGCTCACGCACGGGCCCGGTGCCGGTCGGTGTGTCGACCTGGGGAAGTAGTCGTTCGAAAGTCGCCGCGAGCAGCTGGGTGGTGCTGCCGAAGTGCCGGTAGAGGGTGGCGCGGGCGACCTTCGACACGCGGGTGACCGCCTCGACGGTGACCGCCTCGACACCGCCGGTGGACAGCAGATGGGTGGCCGCGTCGAGCAACCGGTTGCGTGAGCGCGCCAGTCGCGGATCGGCCTGCTCGTCGTCCGCGGCGAGCGGGTCGGTCGCCGCCGGGCCTGGGTCGGTCATGGACGCGCCTTCCTCCGAATTCGTGTCGTTGAACTCTTGATATGGGTGAACTCTATCCCACCCCCCAACCACTATGATACGAATGGTCTCGTACAGATACCGTTGGTCTTCAAAGTCGGGGAGGTGCCGGTGGCCACACCCGGAACGGACACTGTCGAGATCGCCCGCTGGACCAGGGCCCAGTGGTGGATGCTGGCGGTGTCGTGCCTGGCGGTGGCGCTGGTGGTCGCGGCGATGGCGGCGTTGTATTCGGCGTTGCCGCAGATCGCGCTTGCGACCGGGGCCACCCAAGCCCAGCTGACCTGGATCGTCGACGGCTACACGCTGGTGCTGGCGTGTCTGGTGCTGCCCGCCGGCGCCGTCGGTGACCGTTACGGGCGCCGCGTGGTGCTGGTGGTGGGGTTGGTGGTGTTCGCCGCCGCCTCGGCGCTGCCGCTGCTGCTGTCCGACCCGGCCTGGTTGATCGCGACGCGCGCGCTGGCCGGGGCAGGCGCCGCGCTGGTGATGCCCTCGACGCTGTCGATCCTCACTGCAGGGTTCGCCCCCGCTCATCGCGGCCGGGCGGTGGGGATATGGGCCGGGGTCGCCGGATCCGGGGCGATACTGGGGATTCTCGGTGCCGGGGTGCTGCTCGAACGATGGTCGTGGCTATCGGTGTTCGTAGGGTTGACCGTGGCCGGGGCGGTGCTGGCGGGGTTGGCGTGCACCATCGCCGAGTCCCGCCAGCGCGAGCATCCGCAGGTGGACTGGGTGGGCGCGGTGGCGGTGGCGGTCGCTGTCGCGGCGATCGTGTTCGCCGTGATCGAGTTCCCCGCGCGCGGCTGGGCCGACCCGCTCGTCGCCGCCGCCGCCGGGGTCGGCGTGGCCGCGACGGCGGCCTTCGTGGTCGTCGAGCTGCGCTCGGCGGCGCCGCTGCTGGATGTGCGGTTGTTCGCCCGCCGTGGTTTCGGTGCCGGGTCGCTGTCGGTGACCATCCAGTTCCTGGTCACCTTCGGGGTATTCCTGCTGCTTGTGCAGTACCTGCAGCTGGTCTTCGGTTACGGGCCGCTGGCCTCGGCGCTGGCGTTGGCGCCGATGGTGGTGCCGCTGGTCGTGATCTCGGTGATCGCGCCGTGGCTGTCGAGCCTGGTCGGGTTACGGGTGATGACCGTGGCCGGCCTGCTCACCATCGCCGCCGGGCTGGTGCTGGTGAGCCGGCTGACACTCGCCGCGCACTACCTCGACCTGCTGTGGCCGCTGCTGATCATGAGCGCGGGCCTGGGATTGTGCACCGCGCCGGCGACCTATGCCATCGTCGCCGACACCCCCGAGGCCAAACACGGGGTCGCCGCCGCGGTCAACGACGCCGCCCGCGAGATCGGCGCCGCGATCGGGATCGCCGTGGCCGGCAGCGTGCTGGCCGCCGGCTACACCCACCGCATCCAGCCCGCCCTGCCCCAGTTGCCCGAGCCCGCCCGCGGCCCGGTCGCCGATTCCCTGGCCGCGGCGCTGCAGGTCGCCGACCAGGCCGGACCGGTGGCCGCACCGCTGGCCGAGTTCGCCAAGGCCGCGTTCGTGCACGGCAGCGGCCAGGCCGCGCTCGCCCTGGCCGCCCTCACCACCGTCGGGGCGATCGTGCTGGCAGTACTGGCCCCCGGCCGCGCACCACGCCGCCGATACATCTCGACCATTTCCCCCGCAAAACACGCTCCCTTCTCGTGAAAGACGCCCGTCATGACGGCCTATCGCACGATCATCGTCGACACCGACGGATCCGACCGCTCCTACCGTGTGGTCGACCACGCCGCCGAACTCGCCCACGCCACCCACGCCCGGCTCCTGATCATCTGCGCCCGCCACCACATCGACGCACGTGAGCTCGGGGCGGACCTCGACCGGCTCGGACCCGACGCCTACCAGCTACGCGGCACCACTCCCACCGAGGCCATCCTGCGGACCGCCCACCAGCACGCCCTCGCCCACGGCGCCACCGACATCGAAACCCACATCCTGTCCGAACCCGCCCCGCACGCGCTGCTGCACCTGGCCGCCGCCACCGGCGCCGACCTCATTGTCACCGCCGATCCCCACCGGCCACCGCTGCTGGCCCGGCTGCTGACTACCCCACCGATCGAGCTCGCCCGCAAAGCCCACTGCGACATCCTCTTCACCACCGCACGGTAGACACACCCCACAGAAAGCGCCCATGACCGAGAACACACCCAGCACCCATACACCCGAGCCCCGACAGGTCCCGGACTGGATTCCCGCCTTCCCTGTGCTCGCACCCGACTCCGCCGACCTGCCACCCCACCACGACCACTGCCTCGGCTGCGGACCGGCCAACCCCCACGGCCACCAGCTACGCGCCCGCCGCGACGCACACGGCGTCCACGCCCACCACCGCTTCGACTCTCGCCACGTCGGCGCCCCCGCGATCGCCCACGGCGGCGCGGTCGCCACCGTCCTCGACGAACTGTTCGGACTCTTGCTCTACACCGTCGGGGAACCCGCGGTCACCCGCCACCTTGCCATCGACTACCTCGCCCCGATCCTGCTCGACACCCCTTACACCCTCCGCGCCCACATCCACGCCCGCGACGGCCGCAAACTCCACCTGCAAGCCACCATCGAAAACGACCACGCCCACGTGATCACCACCGCCACCGCCCTGTTCCTCACCGTCGACGTCAACCACTTCCTCACCCACAACACACCCCCACACACCGATAACACCCCCTGACCTGTTCCGTAACCGGATCGGCCACCGGAACACCACGCAGAGCCAACGTCGGCCCAGCTCACCGGTGTTCCGTAGAGGTGTTCCGCTGACTGTGCCGGTCAACCCCCGCTATCTGGAACACTTTCGGCATGGGTGAGCCGTTCCGCGTCGGATACTGCCGCTGCTCCACCGACGAACAAGACGTCGAGATCCAAACCGAGCAGCTATTGGCGCTCGGAGTGCCGCGTGAGCGGATCTTCATCGACAAAGGGTTCTCCGGGACCACCCGCAAGAACCGGGCCGGGCTCGACAACGCACTCGCCGCCGTCACCTCCGCCGCGGCGGCCATCGACGGGCGACAGGTAGTGCTGACCACGCCGAAGTTCGACCGATTCGCACGCAACATGGCCGAAGCAGGCCAGACCCTGACCGAACTGCGCGAGCGCGAGGTGCTGTTCGGACTCGGGAGCTCGATCTACGACTGGAACGACCCGTTCGGCAAGCTCTTCCTGCAAACCTTGGCCATGGTCGCCGAATTCGAGGCCAACCTCAACCACCTACGCACCCGCGAGGGCATGGCCAAGGCCCGCGCGAAAGGCAGGCTCAAGGGCAAGCAGCCGAAACTTCCTCTCACGGCACGGAAAACAATCCACCGCCGCTACCACGACCCCGCCGACGACGCGAGCCTGGCGGACCTGGCCGAGGAATACAGCGTCGGCCGCTCCACCATCCACCGCATCGTCAGCAGTGCTGCACCACGAGCCTGAGAATTCACCAGCCTGTCGTCAGGATCCCGCTACTTTGCACTTCCTGACAACCTTGGGTTGCGGGCCCTTACGTCCCACACGAGTTCTGGCCCGAATCGGATCGTCGGCGAGCTGGGCGGATACGCCGCGCCCGCCAGGAGCCGGTGGCGAGACAGACGATCGTTTCGACCCAACAGGCCGAGCGGATCACCGACCGGGCACTACGCCATATCCGCCCGATTTTCGGCAAATGCTACGGCTACCCCCTCGACGGTGGAACGCGGAGGTTTCGCGGGCCACCTTCGGTGTCCACCGAATCGAGCTCCGCTGCGCTCCGCCCTGAAAAGAACTCTCTCTTTCCCCTTCTGGCCTTCCGATCATGACCGGCCGGCCGCTGCGCGCAACCCCTGGGCGCTCCGCGGCCTGACGGCCCGAAAACTCTCTCCTCCGCTTCGCTCCCCCGAGACTTTTCGTCCCAGGGGTTGCACTCCGCGTCCTTGGGCCGGTCGTTATCTCCATGCCAGAAGGGCAAAAGATCAGGCGGGCCGCGCAGGTCCGCCGCGACCGTGAGGAGAGGCCATGTCCGACCGCATTCACATCGAGGGAATCGGCGAACTCATCGCTGCTGTCCCAACCGTTCTGTCGTTCGTACCTGAGCAGTCCATCGTGCTGGTCTTCTCGAGCGCGGGCCGCATCACATGGATGGTCCGCACCGACTTCGGGACGGGTGGGCGCCTACTGACGGCCGAGACGATTGCCCGGAGCGGCGAGTCCGACGCAGTGATCGTCGTCGTCGTGGCGAAGGGACGCACCTTCCGCGAGGTGATCGCAGAGGGCGACCGCGTGAACGCGACGATGCTCGGGCTGGGTGTCGAGGTGCAGGGGATCTACTACACCCCGAGTATCGAGGGCGGGCAGACATGGACCGACATGCAGACGTTCGGGACCGGCACGGTGGTCGATCCGGCCACGACCGCGGCTGCCGCCGCGACCGTCTTCACCGGCAAGCAGTTCACCCGCACCCGCGAGGAGATCGTGGCCCGCTACCGGCGTGACGACGCGACGATGACCGACCGCCGCCGGGCACGGAAGACGAAGGAGGTGATGGGGGAGAACTTCCCGCGCAGCGTCATCAGCGAGCTGGCCGACGCCGTCCGCGAGCGCCAGGAGCCGACGGCCGCACTCGCAGCGCGAGTCGGGTTGCTCGTCACCACCGACATCACGGCGCGTGATGCGATCCTCGGACTGGCAGTGATCGACCCGGCCACCGCGGCCGAGACGATGGCGGCCGTCGCCCGCAAGTTGTACGGGGCCGAACGGGTGGCGGCCCTGACGGTCGCCGGGTTCTTCGCGTACGTGAACTTCCAGGGACCGGACGCCGGGTGCGCATTCGAGGCAGCCCGCGAGGAGGCCGCCCGGCATCCCCTGTCCGACACGCGTCTGCTCGGACTGGTCGAGCAGGCACTCTCGACGGGGCTGCACCCGAGGCAGATGCGCACGCTGTCCGGCACCGGAGTCGGCATCGCCCGCGAGAAGTTCGGTGTCGAGCTGCCCGCCCCGAGCAGTGATTGGCTCTGACGGCACAACACACAGCGAGGCCCCCGGAATCCGTAGTTCCGGGGGCCTCGCCCGTTGCGCAGAAACGTCGTTCAGGCATCGAGCCTGGACGACGTTCACGCACGACTCACAGCGACCACCATAACCGGGCGCGTACCGTCACCACACATCACCGGCCGTGTCCGTCGCAAACCCCACATCGATCCGATCGCGGACCGGGCGTGTCGGGCATTCACCGTTGACGATCGCGTCGAGATCACCCTCACTCGGCCGGTGCAGATGCTTCGTCGCGTCGTACAACTGCTTCTCCACCTCGGACCGCTGGACCATCGGTGCCCTTTCTCCGTCGCCGACCGTCGAGGCCGGCTCTGCTGTCAGAACAGTGTCCCCTGCCAGTCACCCGGGTTGGTCTTGGCGTGAAACAGTGCATCTTCGTCGTACCCGCCCCGCAACGCCTCACGGATCGCCAGCGACCGTTCGTAGCGTGAGCGCCCCTGACCGTCGAGCAGTGAGTGCCCCGACAGCCGCCCGAGCGCGATCGCGTAGCGCACGTTCTCGCTGTGGGTGGACTGCACGAGGTGATCGTGGCCGACGCGTACGCACAACGGTTCGTTGCACTTGTGCTCGCACACCACGTTCGGGTCGAGGGGCCCGTGCACCAGCTCCACAGAGAAGCGGTGCGCGAGCATCGTGCGTTGCCGGTTCTCGCGTTGGAAGTTGAATCGCCCGTATCCGTCGGGTGCACTGATCGCACCGACCCAGTACCAGCACGTCGGTGACTTGACGACCTTCGCCCAGAACGCCGCGACGTTCGCCCGTGATGGAGTGAGCGAGTTGTCGACCACGCGCACCCGCCGCGGTTGGTCGGACGACTGCGGCGCGACGTATTCGACGTCGCACTCGGGGAACCCGAAGTCGAGCGACGGCTCGCTGTCGGTGCTCATGACCGGCGCAGCGTCACGATGCTGCGGTCACCGGCTGTGTGTCGCCGGCACCAGGTGCCGAGGCCGGCGCAGACGCCGCAGGCGAGGCGGGGATGTCGGGCGTGTCCAGGTCGCTCTTCGCCTGTTCGATGATCTTCTTCGCCTCCCGCGCGCTCACACCCAGCAGCGGGGCAAGTTCACCGGCCGAGGCGTTCTTGCCGAACTCCACGATCGCGAGGGCGTACTCGCGTAGCAACGACGACTCCTGCGCCTGTTCCTCCGGCGTCAGGTGTACGCCGGCCGACTCTGCTTCCGCCTTCACGGCCTCGATCTTGGCGGCGTACTCCTGCTGGATCTTCGCGATGCGCCGATCCCGTGCCTTCTCCAGCTGCTCGATCTTGCGCCGCGGTGTGGCCGCCCGGGACTCGAGCACCGCATCGAGCTTCGCCAGCTTCGCGGCCGCGTCATTGATCGGCGCTGCCAGCGTCTCCAGTTCGGCCTGCCGCGCCAGGACGCGCTCGCGTTCGCGCCGCAGGTTCTCCCGAACATTCGGGGCGGTGTGGGGACGCAGTGATCGGCGCGCTGCCGACGTCGACGAGGTGGCCATAGGACCGGAGTCTATCGGCTCGCCACGCTCTCGGGGAGTTCCGCGCCCCGGATCGTCGTCACCTCGGCATGTCACCCGCTTCGGTCACCTCCCCGACGAAAACCCACCCCCGGCTGTCTAACACCCGCAACTCCGTCGGAACCTCGACGGAGTCTTGGTCGAACTCCGTTCGACCAAGAAAACTCCACAAAACTCCACACACCTCATGCACTAAAGGTGCGACATGGTATAATTGGCGCCGTGATGACCGTCCACAAGCTCAACGCCGGGGACGGATACGTCTATCTCACCAAGCACGTCGCCAAGGGCGACGCCACCGAGTCCCGTAAGCCCGATGCGGTCGACTACTACGTCGCCAAGGGCACCCCGCCGGGCATCTGGTGCGGAAAAATGGCCGAGAAGGTCGGCGTCGAAGTCGGCACCGAGGTCACCGAATCCGCGATGCGGTCGGTGTTCGGCGCGGCGCGCACTCCGACCGCCTTGGACACCAAGCCCGGACCCGGAGCGTCGGCCGAAGAGCACCTGACCTGGTCCAGGGAGACCGCCCTCGGTCGGGCGTTTTCGTGGTTTCAGAACAGCCAGGAATACGTCCACGACGTCGAAGAACTGTGCACCGCATACAAGGCGCAGCACGGCGAGTACCCGACCGCCGAGGCGAAGAAGGAGATCCAGTTCGCCACCGCCCGCAAGCACCTGGGCCGCGAAAGCGGTGAGCAGGCAGGGCTGCTCAGCGATGAGGGTGTGTGGCAGTTCATCACCGAGCAGTACAGCAAGGCGCGTCAGCCGGTGGCCGGTTACGACCTGGTGTTCACCCCGATGAAGTCGATCTCGTTGCTGTGGGGCCTGGGCGACGCGCAGGTCAAGGCCGCGGTCGAAGAGGCGCACAGGCAGGCCGTGGACGAAGCGTTGGAGTGGATCGAAGATCAGGTGATCTACACCCGCCGCGGCAAGGGTGGTGAGCGCAAGGTCAAGGCCGAAGGGCTGTTGATCGCCCGGTTCGACCACTTCGACAATCGCGCTGCGGACCCGAACCTGCACACCCACAGCGCGGTGCTCAATCGTGTCTATGCCGAAGGCCGATGGACCACCATCGACGGGTCGATTCTCTACAAGGCGAACGTCGCGGCGTCGGAGAAGTACAACACCCGGGTGGCCGATCTGGTGGCCCGCAAGCTCGGGGTCACCTTTGCCCCGAGAGCGGATACGCCGGTCGGCAAGCAACCGGTCTACGAGGTAGACGGCATCCCTCTGTCACTCATCGAGGAGTTCTCCCGCCGCGCCGCGATCGAGGCACGCCAGGAAGAGCTGGCCCGCGAGTACAAGACCCGCTACGGCAAGAATCCGCCGAAGAAGGTGCAGTACGCCCACGCGCAACAGGCCACCCTCGACACCCGCAACGCCAAGAACCCACCCCGCTCGTTGGCCGAACTGCGGGCCGAATGGCGCGAGCGCGCCGAAGCGATCCTCGCCGGAAACAGTCCCGGCGAGCTGGTCGACTCCGTCCGCGGTGCGCGTGATCGCCGCCCGGAACTGGCACCCGAGCAGGTGCCCACTCTGGTGAACGAGGTCGTCGACACGCTCTCGCACAAGGTCGGGTCGTGGACGGTGTTCTCGGTGACCGCCGAGATCGAGAGACGACTGCGAGAGTTCAGTTTCGCCGACGACGAGCAGCTGCGAGCCATCCACGATGACGCGCTCGAACTCGCCCTGCGCGACTACTGCCTGCCCATCGACGTCGAGGAATACCACCTGCCCGAGCGGATCAGCGACCGCATCGAGCGGGGACGGCGGCGCAGTCTGCTGGTCGATCGCGCGCAGATGCGCTACACCGCGCAAGCGGTTCTCGACGCCGAGGACTTCATGCGCCGGCAGGCCGAGACCGGCGACGTGCACACCGTGGCCGAGCGGATCATCCGCCGCACGTTGCGCCGGATCGAGCAGGCGAACGGGCACGAGCTCGGGGCCGATCAGCTCGCGCTGATCACCCACTTCCTCACCGCCCGCACGCGTGTGGCCGTGGCGGTCGGTGCGGCCGGCGCCGGCAAGACCACCGCGGCCACCGTGATCGCCCGCGCCTGGGAAGCCGTCAACGGCAACGTCCTCGCCCTGGGGCCGTCGGCCCGGGCCGCCGAAGTGCTCGGTGAGGAAATTTCGGTGGAGGGACGCACCATCGCCGATGTACTCACCCGCCACCGTGTCGGCATCCCGACCGGCATCGGCAGGGGTGATCTTCTGCTGGTGGACGAGGCGGGCATGGCCTCGGCCCGCGACCTGGCCGACCTGACGCGCATCGCCACCGACGCCGGGGCGGTGGTGCGGTTGCTGGGAGATCCGCAGCAGCTCGCCTCCGTCGAAGCCGGTGGCGTGTTGCGGGATCTGGCCGATCGCACCAACGCCCCGTTCCTGCGCAAAGTCCACCGGTTCGCCACCGACGGCGAGGCCGAGGCGAGCCTGCAATTGCGCACCGGCGATGTGACGGCGCTCGAGTGGTACGACGAGAACGACCGCGTCCGGCAGGGCATGGCACACGAGCTGGCCGATCTGGTCTTCGCCGCCTACGTCGCCGACGTCGAGGCCGGGCAGGTCGCCTTGATGGTCGCCCCGACCAACGATCTGGTGCGCCAGCTCAACGAGAAGGCCGCCGCCTACTACCGCGGGGTCGGCACCGTCACCGGCCCCGGCATCGTCCTCGCCGACGGTCTCGAAGCCGCGGTCGGGGACGTGGTGGTCACCCGGAAGAACAACTCCAAGTACGTCGTGACCGGCTCCGCCGGCAACACCTCGGGCCGGGTGAAGAACGGCGACCTGTGGACCGTCGCCGCAATCGGTGACGACGGCTCGCTGCGGCTGCGCAACAACATCAGCGGCGGCCAGGTCACCGTCGCCGCCGACTACATCACCGACAACGTGCAACTCGGCTACGCGACCACGGTGCACCGCTCCCAGGGCATGACGGTGGGAAGCTGCCACGTGCTCGCCGGAGCGAACATGGACCGCCAGTCGCTGTATGTGGCGCTCAGCCGCGGCAAGAACACCAACATCGTCTACGCCGCCCACGACGAGCTGCCCGACTGGGACTTCGAACATCACCCCGACGAGCATCCCGGCGCGATGGGTCTGCTCGCGAAGATCATCGCCCGCGACGGCTCGCAGCGCACCGTGCATCAGATGATCGAGGACGAACAGCGCAAGGCCGCGTCCTGGTCGACGATCACCAACAGCTACATGCTGGCCGTCGGGGAGCTGTACGAGGACTACACCGAACAGCTGCTCAGCCGGATCCTCACCGACGAGCAGTTCGGCTGGGTGCACGGCCTCGGCGGATGGGATCAGATCGTCACCTCCGTCGCCCAGTCGGAAACCTTCGGCTGGGACACCGAGGCCCTGCTGCGCCAGGCAGCGTCGGTGATGAGCGCCGAAGGCAAGGCCGGGCGGATCGACACCGACCGCAACTCCCCCGGCCGGGTCATCGCCCGCGCCCTGAAAGAGCGCATCGATGCCGAGGACGCAGCGCAGCTGCCACGCCGCCGCACCGACGCGGTGGCCGCCTACCGCGTGCCCGCGTTGACCGAGGCCGCGGCCGAAGCGGATCCGATCCTCGCCGCCTACGCCCGCTCGTGCGAGCAGCAGATGCACGCGTTCATCGACTCCTACACCACCACCGCACTCGAACGCAGCGCCCCGTGGATCGTCGCCGTCGGCCAGCGGGGAACGGACCCCCGTCGGGTGCGCCGGTGGGAAACCACGGTGCGGGAGATCGCGATCTCGCGGGTGCTCGCCCACGCACCCGACGACGAGAACGATCCGATGGCGCACCTCCGCGAAGCCCGGAAGACAGCCCTCACCGCGAACATCGCACGGTTGCATCGGCCCGAACAGGCCACCGACGAGGTGGTCGGCCCGTACGCCCGCTACACCGACGCCGAACTGAATTCGGCACGGGCGCTCAGCCGGGGCCGGCTCACCGAAGACGCGATGCTGCTGTCGCTGGCCAAGGACGAGCTCGACCGGGCACGAGGCGAGGCGTCCGCTCTCGGAGCCGTCGAACGGTCCCTGGCGCAGGTCGAGATCGACGAACGCAACATCGCGGCGGTGCGTGCTGCCCGCGCCTGCCTCGACGCCCTGACTCGTTCCCCGCAGGCCACCGAACAGCAGATCGATGCTGCCCGCGCCGCCGTGGCCGCAGCCGAACAGGTGGCACCACTCGAGCGTCGCTGGGCCGTGATCGAACGCGGCGCCCAGCACTACCGGGCTGCCGAAGCTGCCAAGGCCCGCGCCCGCGCCACCGACGACCAGGCCCTCGGCCGGATCACCGACCGCATCACCCGACTCGACGAGTCGATCGCCACCGAACGCACCATCCTCGGTCAGATCGACGCCGAACTCGCCCGCCGCAACGCCGGCGGAACCGACTACACCACCGGCAACCCGACGCGACAGACCCAGGTGGACTCGTCGGCGAACGCCCCAATCGACCGCGACCCGCTCGAACACGACAACGGTCCAGAACGGGAACTGTAGGCCCGGCGGCTGCGAGCACATCCGAACAGCACAAGGAGAACAACGATGGCGGACAACGACCAGAAGCGACGGTTTCTGCGCAACCGCGGACGGTCGGCCCACCCCACCGACGCCTCGATTCCGCCGTCCTCGGAGACCGCGGCCCCGGCCGGTGTGCCGGCGGTGCCGCAGCGCAGGCCGGCCAGGGCGCAGGCCACCCAGGACGTTGTCGACCTCGTGGGTTTTCTCCGTGCAGCGGAGAATCGACGCGCTCAGGGCCGGCCGGCACCCACACCGAAGTCGATGCGCGACGTTCTCGGTGCGTTCCGTGGACAGCCCGCGCAGCAGACCTCCATCCAGGTTCTGGCAGCGGCAGCGACCACTCGACACCTGGGCGCGCAGGCGCAGAACACCCGCAGGTGGGAACGGTTGGCGCAGGAGAATGCTGCGCGACTCGAAGCGCTGCGAGCACAGCAGTACCGCCAAGAACAGCAGCGGTACGTGCAGGTGCAGATGCGCCCGGACGAGATCGACCGGCGCATGGCCGAGAAAGAAGCCGCCGACCGGAACAGCGACAAGCGCGTCTTCGACGCCGCTGCGGCGGTCGCGTTGAGCTACGCTGCGGCCAAGAGTGTGCCGTCGTTCGACAAGCTCGCCGACCTGTCCGCCCAGCACCTCGAGGTGGTCGAACCCACCGCGGACGTGCCGGCCTCAGGGGCCGAAGCCTTCGCCCGCGCTGCCGACGCCGACACCGTAGAGATGAACTTCGACAAGGACGCGGACAGGTCGCCGGCGCCCGGCGGCCCCGATGCACGCACCGAACCGGTGGTCGACGGCCACGAAGCGGATGTGTCCGACCAGCTCGAACGGGTCGAAGCGCCCGCACCCACGGACCGCGGGGATCTGGGCAGGATCGGGGCGGTGCTCGAGTCCGCCGGCCGGGGTCTGGCCACCGCGGTCGGCCCGATCAACGGTGACGACGAAGTCGCCCCTCCCCTGTCTCCGGTCGACCTGAACCAGCTCAGTCAGGAACTGCTCGATGCGATCGGTGCTGCGATGAGCAGTCACCCCCGGTCGGTGGCCGAGATGCTCAACATCGAACGCCGACCCGACCACACCAACGAGGCCGCGTTTGTTCCCGCGATGGGTATCGAACACAGCCAGGAAGCAACACTCAGTTGCTGATCGTGATGGCTATGCCGTGCCGGGCAGATCCGGAACCGAGGGCAGGACTGCGCGAGCCTGATTGGATCGCTCAGCGAGTGCCATCAATCTGTAGAGGAAGTGGCCGCTACGAGTCTGAGCATCTCGCTCTCCAGAATGGCCACGGCTTCGCCTTCGCGCGCGTTGGAGTCCATGTGCGCTCCTATTCGGAGAAAGGACGCTCCGGTGTCCTGCGGCGGCGGGGAGCTCAGACCTGCTTCGGCACACCGAGGTGGACATGAAACGGCTGTACAGTCCACCTATCATGGGAAGGGCCAGGGCCGAGTGTGGGAAGTCAGAGTAGGGGTGGGACAGATGAGCGTCGTCACGCCGAAGACCCTGCGTCAACAGCTCGTGCAGTCCGCGGTCCTGGACAAGATCGTGACCAGCGGCATCTCGATCGACACTGAACCCGTGCGCCGCAGCCTCCAGACGATCCGCCGACAGGTCAACCGCAGTCCGCTGATGGACCGCTACATCGATCGCTGGGACAGGATCGTCCGCGACAACGATATCGACGGTATCCGCAAGATCGTTGAGTCGGACGATGACACCAGCCGGGAGATGCGGAATCTGTCCCCGCTGTCGGTGCTGCTCAGCGAGGACGAACGCCGACGCGTGCTCACCGAGTTCGGAACCCGGTTCAAAGCCGGCACGACACGGTGAATCGGGAAGAACTCGGTCGCGCGATCAAAGCTGCGTGCGCCAATCTCGACGAGCCTCGTGTGATCGTCCTCGGCTCTCAATCAATCCTCGGTAGCTTCGACACCGATGAGCTGCCCCCTGCGACCTTCCTGTCCCGTGAAGTCGATATCCTGCCGTTGAGTGGGATCACGGACCCGCCCTCGGTCGAGGACAAACTTCTGTTGCTCGATGCCCGGCTCGGCGAGGACTCCCCTTTCCACACTGCCTTCGGTTTCTACGTCGAAGGTATCCACAAGGACGTCGTGGTCCTGCCGACGAACTGGGACAATCGGCTCGTCCACTTCGTTGTCGACGACGACGCATCCAGCCTGTACGGCCGGGCCGGGCTGTGTCTGGACCCGGTGGATCTGTGTGTGGCCAAGACGATCGCCGGTAGAGAAAAGGACTACGAGTTCGTCGCGGCACTTGTAGCGGAACAACTCGTCACGGCCGCCGACATCCAGGCCCGGATAGCCGGCGGCATCGACTGGCCGCCGACCTACACCGAAAACAAGGAACGATCCCTTGCCAGGGCTCAGAGCTGGCTGGACTATCTGTCGAGTTCGGCTGCGGTGCGTCCCGGCGGAAGCGCCACCACACCCACGTCACCGCCGACGGCTGGACCCGACATCACTGCTGCACTCCTCGGGCATCCGCGCCCGATCAAGCAGATGTTGAGTCGAAGGACCCGAGAGCCGAACAGCGCGGGACCGGAGCTTCCCGATGACGGCCCTGTACGAGAGGCAGGGCCCGACCTGTCGCGTTGACGGCCTCGCCGTCGGCGAGGCAGCTGTGTTCGGCATCGACCGTATCCATGAGATGCAGCACGAAGGAACGACATACGCTCGATCCTGCTCTCATCACTCATCGTTCGTTCTGCCTCGAGAGTGCGTCGAGGACCGTTGGCGGTACGGGATCGGAGGGCATGGCCGGCCAGCCCATGAAGCTGCGGTCGGCTTTGGCGTTGGCCATCGGTCCGGTGTCGCCGTCGAGGATGACCCGCAGGTGGGGTTCGAGGTGCTGTATCCACCACGAGGACATGGCAGACATCGAGTCCGAGGCGCGTGCTTCCTCCCATGCCTGATGCAGCGCGGTCAGTCGGGCGACGACTTCGGGGTAGGCCCACCATCTCGGGTCCCAGGACAGGCCGCCGTCGTTGTCACTGATCCGCCGTCGAATCACCGGGACGAAGTAGCCTTCGACGAACTCGACGACGTTCGTGAACTTCGGCTCCTTCTTCTCGGGCTTGTCTTCGTCCTGGTCGTCTTCCAGGTCGTCCTCGTCCTCGTACTCATCGGTGGCGTCGAAGTCGTCGCCGTCCGGTGCGTCGTTGCTGGTGTCCCACTCGTCGGGGGCTGTGGTGTTGATCTCGACCATGGTCAGTCCTTCGTCAGAAACTCGGAGTGGAAGAGCCGGTCGGCGCGAGAGGCATCCGGCGCCGACTCGACGGGGACAGGCATCGTGTCGGTCCGGTCCTCGGGCAGCATCGCCGAGGTGGCCGCCGTGTCGGTCCGGTCGGATTCACCGAGAGGCAGGGCCTTCTGCTGGGCGGGTGCGAGTTGCTTGCTCTCGCGCTGGGACTGGCGGATCGCCTCGGCGAACGGTGAGTCGCCCCAGAAGGCTTTGCGGACCAGGATCGGGGTGGAGCCACCGATCGTCACCAGCGCACGGGTTTTCGGCAGTGCCCGCAGGTCCCGCTTTTCGAAGATGGTTTCCTTCTGCCAGCTGCTCGACACACTCGCCTGACCGCCCGCGAAGAAGCCCGCGGGGCGACTGCGGGATTCGGTGTCGACGTAGTGGGTGCCGACGGCATCGACCAGGCCGGACAGGAAGGCGTCGTCGTCGACGTTGCCGCCGTACCAGAGCACGCTGGACGCGTCGACCATGGCCTTGAAGGCTTCGCGTCCCCAGACCTTCTCGCCCTGGGAGGGGGACTGGAAGAAGGTGATGAGGATGATGCCGCGGCCACCGAAGTGCGAGTACCAGCGCGGCAGGTCTTCGAGCTTGCAGATGTTGGCGGCCTCGTCGAGCACCGCCGTCAACGGGATCGGCATCCGCTCCGAGTCCTGCCGCTCGGAGTATTCCTCCGCGCAGGACAGGATCTGCCCGACCAGGGCACTCGAGATCGCCGAGGACGAGCCGGGCCCGTCCTTGGACAGCGCATACATCGTGTCGGTGCGGGCGACGAACTCGTCCGCAAGGAACTCCGGCAGGTCGTGGACCTGCTGACCCGGTGCGATGGTGACCTGACCGTGGGTGTCGGTGCCGATGACCACCCGCCGGTTCGGCAGGACCGCCTCGGCGTAGCGAGGCTCGTCCAACGGGGACAGAAAACGGCGGGCCATGTCGTAGAAGCCGTCACGCTGCTTGGCGTTGACGGCCTGCTTGCCGCGCATCGTGCGGGCCAGCTCCGGGTAGCCGTGCTGCTCGAGCACCGCCGGGGGGATCTGCGACTGGGTGTGGGTCAGCCACTCGATGACATGCCGGATGTCCCCGCCGGCCAGGGCGGCGGCGAGCAGGTAGGAGGCGAACAGGTCCCGGGCGTTGCCGTCGAAGTAGGCATCGACCCGGGCACCGGCATCGGTGGCGGCGGAGATGAAGTAGCCGCACACCGCCGCAGCAGAGGGCAGGTCGGTGACCGTGCGCAGCGGATCGAACCAGAAGCTCGCTCGCTGCTGCCGGTTGCCGGTGCTCACTCCTTGCAGGTCGAACACCCACACCCGCCCGCTCTGGCGGCGGAGACCGACGGTGTGCGAGTACACATCGCCCCGGTTGGAGGCCACCAGCGCCGCTCCGGGTGCGTGGCAGATCGCCGGGATCGCGAAGCCGGCGGATTTGCCCATCCGGGCGCCGGCGAACGCGATCGCCACGAACTCCCAGGTCATCCGCACGGTGCGACCCCCGACCACGGTGTTGCCGAGGGGGATACCGAGGTAGCCGGGATGGTCTTTCGGGATCGCCGGGGCGAGCCGGGCGGTGCTGGCCGCGAGGTACGTCGGGTCGGCCTCGTCGACCTCCCGCGGATCGACCATCGTGCGAGCGAGACGATCGATGCGCTTTTCGAACTGCTTGCCCTCGAGCGTCTCGAGCACCCCGAACCGGCGCAGCGCCCACCACCCGGCCCCGGCGACCACCGCCAGCAGGACCAGCTCGACGCCGAGGACGATGGTTGCCCCGGCCGGCCAGCTCGTCGACCCGAACGCCAGGGCGAACAGCAGGCCGATCGGATTCCAGGTGGGATCTGGGCCCCCGCCGGTGTTGTAGGCGATCGTCGGCAGATACGCCACGACCACCAGGACGGGAAGTGCCTTGAGGATCACCACGTCGGCGCCCGAGGAGGAGCGGGGCCGATCGCGCCTTGTCTGTGCCATCGTCTTGCCCCTACTGCTGGAATCGGTAGTCGGTCAGGCGCCACCCGTCGTCGGTGCGGACGGTGGTGGTGCGCCAGGTCTGCGGCGTCAGACGGGTGCTGCGCCCGCTCGCGTGCAGCACCGTCTGGGTGCAGGTCAGGTCGATGACCACGGTGCGCATCCCGGCCGGTGCGGCCGGGGTCGAGTCGGCCCGCACACAGGTCGCGGCCACCGCGTCCTTCGACGCGGCCCACTGCTGCCAGTCCGGGTCCGGGCGTACCTCGGCGCGGGTGCCGGAGTCGGCGACGGCGAGCAGGTCCCCGCCGAGATACGCCGTGGCCCGGAGCAGCGCGTCGGTCTTGCTCTCGTCGATCGCCGGCTGCCAGGACAGGATCATCTGCATCGCGGTGATCGCGGTCTGCTCGGCGTCGATCTGCTGGGGTGAGAGCGGCTTGAGCACCTGATGGTCGTCGCTGCCCTCATGGACGTGCTGCTCACCTGCGGGGTCGCTGCTGCCGCAGCCCGCCACGGCGACGGCGGCGGCGGTGCACACCGCCGCGACGGTGATGGGTGTGGGCCTCACGGGCGTACCTCTTTTCACTGGTTGCTCATCGCCCGGTACTGCGGTTCGGCGGCGATGATCTTGTCGGCGTAGGGGCGGGTCTGGACCACGTAGTCGGTGTGCCCGGTCGGAAAGCCCCCGGAGGCCAGGACCGCGCCTTCGCCGGCGTTGTAGCCGGCCAGATACAGCTCGGTCCGCCCGTTCGGTGCGGAGACCACCCCGTCTGCGATCGCGCCGTCGACGGTGGCGGCGATGGTGCACATGTAATGGCCCTGGGCCATGACCGCATCGCCGATGCTGTTCACATCGACCTTCCCGTCGCCGTCGTAGTCCTGGCCGTAGGACGCCCAGGTGCCGGGCATGAACTGCGCCGGTCCCCTCGCTCCCGTGACCGACACCGGGGCGACGGCGCCGTGGCGGAAGCCGTTCTCGGCGGCGAGCTGGGCGGCGAGCAGCGACGGCGTGATCTGCGGGCAGATCGACCCGGCCCGCTCGAGCCACGGCGCGAACTCGTCCGGCACGGTGCCGTCGGCGAGCCGATCGCCCAGTCCCTCACCGGAGATGAGGCAGTCCGCCGCCGCGGCGGTGGCGTTGCCGCGGCCGCCGGGCAGCGATCCCCACGACACCAACCTCTCCTCGGTGCCCTGACCCCGGACGCTGATGTGCACGTGGTCGTAGTGGTTCTGGGTTTCGCTGCCGCGGTCCTCCATCAGGCTCGGGGCACCGCCGACGGGGTAGTAGGTCTGCCGCCAGATCACGTACTCGACGTCGAAGAACTCCGCATTGGCCAGGACGTAGTCGGTGATCTCGTCCCCGAGGGCCACCCCGTCGCCGGAGCGGTGGTGCGGGATCATCACATCCACAGCCCGGCCTTCGGTGTGATCGGTGGCGTAACCGCCGTCGGCGCGCCACCCGCCGATACCCCCGATCCGGTCGCCGAACGTCAGGTGCATCGCCCGAGCGACCTTTTTCGCATCGACCTGCAGGCCCTGCTCGGAGCCGGCCGACGGCGGCAACGGCTGCGCCAGATTCCCCTGGGACGGGGCCGGCGGCACCGGCGTGGTCGGCCCGGCCGAGGACTGTCCCGGGGCGGGGGCGGCTTCGTAGTACGGCAGCGGATCCACCGCTTCGGTGCCCCAGCCGCCGGGCCAGAGTTCCCAGTGCAGGTGCGGGCCGGTCGACTGGCCCCGGTTGCCGAGGGTGGCGATCTGCTGACCGGCGCGGACCTGCTCACCGACTTCGACGGTGTAGGTGTCGATGTGCCCGTACACGGTGGACACCAGCTGCCCACCCTGCACGTGGTCGAGGACCACCCACTGCCCGAACCCGCTGGCGGGACCGGCATGGCGCACCACCGCGTCGGCCGAGGCGTAGATGGGGGTGCCGACGGCGCCGGCCAGGTCGATGCCCTGATGCTGGGTCCCCCACCGCTCACCGAACCCGGAGGTGAGGGTGACGGCGGAGGGATCGACCGGCTTGAGGAACGAGCCCCTCGGGGCGAGCTTGTCCCCCGATCCGAGGCCGGGGCCGAGGCAGGTCGTGCCGGCCTGACGGTCTTCCTCGTCCTGGATTCCCATCACCAGCACGAGGAGCAGGAAGAACGGAATGAGCGTAAGCGCCAGGATCAGCGCGATCAGCCCGGTGCCCCCCTTGCCTGTCACCGCAGACTCAGACCCTCGATCACGACCCCGTGCGTGCGCGCCAACGCCCGGTTCAGCTCCTGCGCCAGCGCCAGCTCCGCTTCCAGGGCGGCGACATCGCGTTCGGTGCGGCGGGGGCGACGGCCGGAGCGGTTGACCCAGCCCCGCACCGTCGTCTCGGCCACCTCCAGCTGCGCCGCGGCGGCTCGCGTGGCGGCGGTGAAGCTGTCCCCGGCCTGCATGCGCGCAAGGACCGCCTCGATCGCGGCCTCCCGGGTGCGCTCGTCGACCAGGGTGTACCGGCGAGTGCCGGGACGGCCACGCCGGCTCATGCTGCGAACTCCGTGCCCCGGTCTTCGTCGGCGGCCCGCAGACGGGCATCGGTGTCGTGAATCCCGGAGTCCTTCTCCGCCTGGGGCACCCACACCTTGAACGGGGTGCCGGGTGTCGCGCCCTCGCCGAGCTTGAGCAGAAAATGCCCGACTCCGGCCGCGGTGCGCGTGCCGTCCGCCACGCCGGGAGCACCGTCAGCCGAGGCCAGCGCCTTGCGGCGGGCTTGGCGCAGTGTCTTCTTCTCGTCCACCGAGGAGGTGGTGTCGTTGGCCCAGCCGGTGACCATCGCGCGTTCTGCCTGCGAGAACTTCATGAACTTACCGAGGCGGTCGAGTTCGGCCTCGGGGACCGGGCCGACGATCCGGGCGCGGGAGCGTTCGATCATGCCCAGCGCGCCGACCTTCTCGAAGTCCGCCAACGAGTGGGTGACCAGCGTCATCGCCACGCCCATCGACCGCTGCAACCGCTGCACCGCATCCAGGCGCGCCACCGCCGAGCTGCCGGTCTGGATCACCTGCCACACCTCGTCCAAGATGATGTGGGCCGCGATCGACTTCGCGCCGGGCACCTGGTTGTCGGCCAGGATGTGCGCCGCCTCCACCGCCGCGAATGCCTCGTTCCATCCGGCGAGCAGCACCGCCGCCCGCATCAATTCGTCGCCGGGCGGGACGGAGGACATGTCCAAATCGACCATCGGTTTGGTGATATCGATCCGCACGGTGCTGTGCCGGTTGAAGGTCTCCCCGAACCGGCCCTTGACCAAGGCCCGCAGCGAGCGCAGCAGCGGTTTGATCTGACCGCGGTATTCCTCGGCGGTGTCGGCCACCGCGTCGTCCCTCAGCTCGTCGGGGCCGGTCGAGATCAGCGTCAGCAGGTCCTCGATCCGGGCGGCATGAGCGTTGTCGAACTGCGAGCCGGGTGCGTAGAGCAGCCGGATCGCCGAGGCGAGCAGGGTTTCCTCGAAGTCCTTCAGCGGGCCGCGGCGGACGATTTCGAGCAGCGCGCAGAGCATGTTGAGCTGGCGGGCGTGCAGTGCGAACTCGGCCTTCTCCCGTTCGAGGGAGCCGTCGGGCAGCTGCTCGATCGCGTCGCCGATCGGGCCGCGGCCCAGCGGGTTGATCGCGCCGGTGCCGTAGCCGACCTCGCTGACCTGCCCGCCGACCTGCTCGGCGAGTACCCGCAGGTCCGGCTTGACGTCACCGGGCACGAGCACGAGCGTGCCGCGGGCGATGTCGCCGAGGGCGATGCGGCGCAGCAGGGTGGATTTGCCGAAGCCGTTGAGGGCGCAGATGAAACAGGACGGGGCGGTGATCGCCTTCATCTTCCAGGCGTAGAGCGGATCGAACCCGACGGCGGCGCCGGTGGTCAGGTGCCGGCCGAGCGGGGTGCCCAGCAGCGGGGCCTTCGCGCCGACGATCCACGGGTAGATCCCGGCGACCTGCACACTCGTGCCGCGGTATTCGACCGGGGGCATCACCGTGGACATCCGTCCCCCGCCGGCCCCGTCGAACCCGCGGGCGTCGAGATCGGCGACCTGGCGGTCGAAGCCGTCGGTGTTGATTCGGGTCAACCGCTCCACCGTCGCCCGGCGACTGTACTGGCGGGTGACCAGGCTTTTCTTCCATGCCTTCGTGAGTCCGGTTGCGGTGGCGGCCTGCTCTTCGAGGCGGGAGAGCTCGTCGTCCGACAGCAGAGTCTTGGCGATCTTCTCCGCTGTGAGCAGCCGCGACGATCTCGTGGCGTTGCGTGCACTCATGCCTATAGCCCTTTGCGTGTCAGTTGCCGAGGAAGCTGGGAATGGTGGTGTGGTCGGGCGCGATGACGCCGACACCGAGGCAGGCCGCGAACGCGGCGGCCTGCCAGCACCAGGAGCGGCGGATCGTCAGCCGGCTCTGCCGCGAGAGGTCCTCGACCAGGGCGTCGATCTTCGGCACATCGGCGCCGCCGGCCGGTTCGGTGACGGTGATGAGCACCCCGAAGCGCACCATGCCCGCACCGCGGGCCTGCTCCATCCGGGCTTGCGCGGTCGCGGCGACCTCGATCTGGGACTTCGCCGAGGCGATCGAGCCGTTCTTGAGCGAGCCGCCGTGGGCCTCGGCCATCGCGTTGCGGTAGTCGCGGTCGGCGATGTCGGTGGCATCGCCGGCCGAATGCGGCCGGTAGAGCACCGAGACCCGCTTGAGCGGCACCGCGTCGTTCGGAGTCAACAGTCGCTGCAGGACTCGTTCGGTGACCGCGCCCTTGGGGGCTTCGCGCATTTCCCAGGTCACCGACACCGCGCCGTCGTGGACGTACTTGCCGCCGTCCGGGCTTTCCAGGGCGGTGCGCGGGCCGCAGTCCTCCCAGGTCAATCCGGTGCCTGCGCCGGAGTGCAGGCCGGCCTCCACGTCGAGGAGCGAGGCCGGGTCGTAGGAGCGGCGCACGAACGCCATGATCTCGTCGGCATCCATCGGTGAGCACGGCACACCGGCCCGTGCCGCGGCCGCGGTCAGCGCGGGCAGCCGCCGGCCGAGCTCGACGGCCTGCTCGGAGGGGTCCTGCCTGCGTTCGGTGGTCTGGGCCTCGAAGGTCAGCGCGATCCGCGCAGCCAGACGGATACCGCCCGTGGTCAGCCCGGTGGCGAGCTGGTAGGCCGCGTCGCGGGCCAGCTGCGGGGCATCGGCACGGGTGTTCTGATGCACCGTCTCGTAGAGCTCGATGCCGGTCTCGGGCAGGGTTTCGACGGTGGTGACCACCGCGAGGATGTCCGAGGTCTCCCCCGCCGCGGACAAAAACTGCGCCCAGTTGCCGACATAGTGATCGATCACGTCCTGATCGACGGCTTCGGCGCCCTGCGGGTAGGCGTCGAACACGACCGTGTAGGCACCCCGGCTGGGCATGTGGATCATCCCGAAGGTGCGCCCGTCCGAATCGATGCCCTCGTACAGCTCGGTGTCGGCGAGCACCCCGGGCAGCCGATATGCACGCCCCGGAACGCGGGAGAACGTGCCCGAGGCGTAGGTGTGCTCACCGCGGCGGCGGCCGCGCCAGAACTGGAATCGCATCAGTGCCCTTTCGTAACCGGACCGCCCGTCACGGGAGATGACCAGGGGGATGAAGCAGGCGATCATCGGGACCGCCAGCAGCACGGTGACCGTCAGGCCGAAGAACAGGCCCGTGATGATGACCAGGGCCGCAGCCGCGATCGCGGCGATCGAGGTGCCGAAAGTGGCACCGAGAATGCCGGTCTCCCGAGGCCGGCGCCAGTTGCCGTAGGTGTTGTAGGTCTTCTCCTCGCTCACTGCTCGAAGCCCCCTCGGTGGAACTGCCGACCGGCACCGGACGCCACCGCGGCCGCGGCCGCCGCATCACCGGAGGATCCGCCGCCGGGAGTGCCGGAGGTGGTGCCGCCGGGCTGACCATTCCCGCCGCCACCGGGGGTGCCCGAGGAGTTGCCCTGCGGAGCCGCACCGGCACCGCCACCGGAGGGGGTGCCCTGCTGGTTGCCGGCCGGTCCCCCGCCTGCCGCACCGAAACCGGACGGTGCGCCGCCGGTCTGTGCGCCGCTGGGCGGGTTGCCCATGCTCGTCGACGACGTGGTCGCCGCCCCGGACGCTGCGCCACTGGCACCGCCGGTGGCGATCATCCCGCCGACCTTCGCGCCGACCGCCGCCGCACCGGCCGCGGCCGCCATGCCGCTGCCGCCGCCACCGAGGGCGCCGACGTTCGGCACGATCAGCCGCATCAGCGCCGGGAGCACCAGGGCCGCGGCGCACAAGGTGATGACCCCGGACAGGGCCATGAACCCGTCCCCGTTCTCCGGATCGGTGATCGTGGGGGTGGCCTCGAGGAACAGGATCGCCGAGACCCCGATCACGAACGCCCCGACCGGCTTGACCAGCAAGAATGCGATCGTCCAGGCCAGCATCTTCTCGAATGCCTGGCTGCCGACCTTCGTGCCCCCGGCCGCACCCGCGATGGGCAGTGCCGCCGCCATGAGCACCAGGATGCCGGTGCGCAGCAGCATCAAAAACGCCATCATCAAACCGCCGAGCATCCCGATGAGGCCGATCAAGAACAGCAAACCGACACCGGCCGGACCCGCATAGAGCTGGATCGTCACCATCGCTTCGGCCAGACGGGACGGATCGGAACCGACCGCGCTGTCCATGAACCACGCCGAAATCCGATCCGACAATCGGGTGCCGAGCACGATCATCGTCGTTGCTCCCCCGGCCAGCACCACAGCGCGGGCCAGTTGTTTCAGGCC
Source organism: Rhodococcus sp. ENV425 (assembly GCF_002887785.1). Lineage (NCBI taxonomy): Bacteria > Bacillati > Actinomycetota > Actinomycetes > Mycobacteriales > Nocardiaceae > Rhodococcus > Rhodococcus sp. ENV425. The sequence continues at coordinate 14,601 of NZ_PCZU01000008.1, read as the reverse complement.
CTCTTCCGAGGTGTCCCGGATCGCCCCCGAGCGGGCCAGCGCCAGACGCCCACCGAGCAGGATCAGCGACAACGACAAGGCCGCGACCTGGATGTAGAAGGTGTAGTCGTTGACCGTCGCGACCGTGTCCTGGAAGGTGTCCCCGTCCATCTCGGTGCCGGTGATCCACCATCCCAGCGCGAACTTCAACACCGCCACACCAGCATTGCCGATCCACAGCGCGGTCTTTTCGACCGCGCCCGCAGCGGCGTCATTGATGCCGTCCTCGATCGCGCCCGTACCGGCATCGACGACGTTGCCGGCTGCGTCCAAGCAGTCGGGAACGTCTGAATCGGTGAACATATCCACGGCTCCGCTGACGGCAGCCCCAAGAGGGTTGGCGCAGGTCACACCCCCGAGATCGGTTTCGAGCCAGTCGAATCCCGAGTCCTCGTCGGTCTGTTCCTCGACCTCGGTGCTGTCGATGCTGCCGCCGGAGGAATCCCCGGACGGAGCGGTGTCCTGAGCGTATGCCGCACCCGCTGCGCCGATACCGACGACCGCAACGGCGCAGATCACAGCGAGCAGCCGAAGAATGCCGGTGAGCAGGCTGCGGTTCACCACCACTGCTGCCACCCGTCGGACGACATGGGCTCGAACTCGCCACCCAAGGCGGGCGAGTCCAGTTGGACAACCCATCCGGTGCCCTCGCGCCACACCACCGGGATCTTCGACACCCTGATCTCGGTAGCCCCGCTCGGCCGCTCGACGGAGGCGCCGAACTTCACCAGAGTCAGATCCGGATGGAAAGTCACGTTGACCATCGGCATCGCCCCAGTCGGCGTGTTGTCGGGAAGCTTCACTGTCGACAACTGACCGGTCGGGTCCGACACCCGGCCTGCTTCGGTGAGCATCTTGACCCGGTTGTCGCCGGCAGCGAGGTACCCGAAGTAGTGGGCTGCGGCGAGCGCAGCTCCCTGCGGGGTGCGGGCAAAGCCGGTGGCCACACCGTTGTCGGTGAATCCGGTGGGGCCGTCGGAGGTCGAGAACGGCAGGTCCATGTTGCCGTGGATGCGCTCGAGCATCACCCCACTCGGTGCCTGCTCTGCGGGCCGGTTCCCGGTGGCGAGGGTGTCGGACAGGATCACCCCGTGGGGGTCGAGCGGCACGTAGATGACGCGGTGGAGCCTGTCGAAGACGGGTTCCGGCATGAACTGGAGGTCTTCGAGTCGGGCGGTGGCCCCGTTGTCGGTGGTCGGGTCGAGCGAGACCAGCGGTTCGGCATCGTCGCCGCGGAAGAGCATCACGATGCTCAGCACGAGACCGACGACGACGATCACGGCCACTGCCGCCAACCCGATGGTGAGTTTCGTTGCTGCCGAGGCGCGCTCGTTCTCGGCGCCCTCGAGTGAGGAAGTGTTCGTGTCCCCGGTGGGGCCGGTGGTGTTCTGCTCGGTCACTTGCGGGTCTCCTCGAGGTCGACCAGTTCCGACGGCAGCGCGTCGAGGGCGGTGATGGTGGCGGTGTCGTTGCTGGGCAGGTTCAGCCGCCAGTCGTCGTCGATCCACACCACCTGGGTGGTCGCCGAGGCGAGTGAGTCGTCGGAGAACCGCTGGATGACGTCGACGGTGGCGGCGGTGTCGCTGTAGTCGGCGAGGGTGTAGCCGACGATGGTCGGCACCATCTCGGGGTCGGTGCCCGACATCTCCACCAGGGAGCGGTGGGCGGCGTAGAGGTCGCGGCCTTCGCCGGGGGCGGCCACCCCGGCCAGGATCGTCGGCCAGGTGCGATCGGACGCGGTGGCGAGCTGCACCGACTGGGTGATCGCCGCCAGAGCCGCACCCTGCGGGGTGTGGCTGAACCCGGCGAACGGCTCCCACTCACCGCCTCGCGGTCCGTCGGTGGTGCCGATCGGCACCTCGATGCCACCGACGGTGACCCACCGGCTGATCTGCGGCGGGTCGGTGCTCGACCCTGCGGTCTCGGTCGTCTCCGATCCCCCGCAGCTCACGGCCACCAGCGCCACCGCGACCACCGCGGCTCGCGCCCACCGACGCATCATCGTTCGTTCTCCTCGTTGTCGGGTTGCTGTTGCTGTTGCTGGAGCTGTTCGAGCTGGTCGATGACGGTCGGGGAATGGCCGCCTCCGAGCTGGTGGGCTTGGGGCCCCTGGGCGGTGGCCAGCAGGATCGTGGCGAGGGTGGCGGCCACACCGCCGGCGAGGATCGCGCCGATGTTCGCCGCCAGGAACTCCGCGGCGGTGGGGGATTCGAGGCCAGCCCCGTGCTTGTGGTCCCAGGCCAGGCGTGCGCCGACGAAGATCACCTTGGCCACACACAGGAGGAAAACGATCCCGGCCGCGTAGCCCAGAAGCGTCTGGAACCCGTCGAGGACGTCGGGGGGCGGGCTGACCACGCCCTGTACGGACACCTCCATCGCTGACCCCGCCTTATGCCGCGCTGGTGACGGCACTGAGGATCTGGTTGGCGGAGATGGCGACGATCGCGCCGACGAGGGCACCGACGAGCATCTTCGGCGAGTCACCGGAGCCGTGCTGCCACTTCTCCCACGCGAACTTCCCGCCCGAGAAGATCAGGGCCGCCACGCACGCGAGCGTGACGCCCCACAGCAGCCAGTTCAGCAGCTTGAGCAGGCCGTTCGCGCCCGGCGGCACCTCCGGGTTGATGTCGAAGTCGACCGAACCCTGCGCGAGATACGCAACGTCCACAACGGTCTGAAGCATGACGTGCCCTCCGTGTCTTACTGCCCCGACCACAAGGCGGGCAGGCTGGATTGGATTGCCGTGACGATGCCGACGCCGGCAGCGATCACGTCCTCGGGAACGGCGATCACGGCTCCCTTGGTCCGAATCGGCACGCCGTCGAGGGCGCGCCAGGTGGGCAGGCTCGACCGGGACGCCGAGGCCAGGAAGCGATGCCAGCCGATCGCCCAGTGCGCAGCCACCGCGCCGGTGACAATCGAGCGCAGCTGACGCACATCCTTCGGGGGCTGACCGGGCGCGTTCGCGACGGTGACCAGGCCGAGCAGCTCGCACGCCAACCCGCGGTTGCGGTGCTCGAGGATCAGATCGTGGGCACTGGACAGACCCTGGATGGTTTCCCGGCAGACCACCACCACATACGGCGATTCGCTCTCCCGGGCGTCACCGCACGGCCACCGATGCCGCGCATCCTCGGCGAAGTCCCAATACTGGGCGAGGGTGGAGACCCCGGCCCCGCCGTGCGCGCCGAGCAGCCACACCGCCGGTCCGGGCGCAGCCACCGGGTACGGCTCGACCCTCACCGCGATGCTGGTGCGTTCGCGGGTGCTCATGCCGGCTCCCCCGTCCCTGCCTGGTGATCGGTGTCGTGGCGGCCGGCCTCGATGCGGCCCAATGCGTCGAGCACGTCGGTCCAGGCGTCGATCGAGGTGGCCGATAGGCGGCGGTGATCGACGGTGCCCGGCCGCGCCAAGGTCGCATCGAAGGGCACTTCGACGAATCCGGCGACCAGGGGGGCCAGGTGCGCTCGGATCGGTGCCAGATCCACCAGGCGGTGCGGGAGCTGGTGCGAGATCGACACCACCGTGCGCGCCAGCACGCCGCGCCCGTAGGTGCCGATGAGCCATTCGAGACCGGCACGCATCCGGGCCAGCGGTTCGGCGCGGGGCGGGGCGACGATCACGATCGCGGCCCCGGCCTCGAGCAACGGGGCCAGACGCCGTGAGCGCAACGCTGTTCCGACGTCGTGGATGCGGGCCAGATGCCGGTCGGCGAGCAGGCTGTCCACCAGCGCCGTGTCCGTGGCGTCGCCGTGACCGACGACGACGGCCCCGGCGCTGCTGAGAGCCATGCGCGAGCCGAGCTGGCGGATCGCTCGGGCCGGGTCGATCGGTTCGACACCGACCCGGTCGAGCAGGTTGCCGCCGCCGAAGGTGCCGTCGATCGCGGCGACGTCGGCGCCCAGGCCCAGGCGCAGGGCGGTGGCCAGGCCGAAGCAGGTGGTGGTCGCGCCCGCTGCGCCGGCGCCCGCCACCACGATGGTCGAGAGGTCTTCGGGCTGCTCGAGTTTCGGGCTACGACGCAGTGCGACAACGTTGTTCATCGATTCTCCACGTTCGCGATCGTCAACCCGCCGTCGGCGGGCAGGGTGGTGATCCACTGCTTGTGGATGCCTTCGTCTCCCACGGGCGGGAACTTCAGCAGCACATCGACCGACCAGCGGTTCGGGTCCTCGGTCGGCAGCACGCTCACGCAGTGCTCGGTCCCGACCGGAACGGCGTCGATGAACGACTGAATATCGGTGCCCGGCAGGACCATCAGCTCCGCGACGGCCTTGCCGTCCCGCTCGACGTAGTAGGCGTACTCGAACGCCTGGATCACCGCGGGGCCGGAATCGCGGCCACCGGGACCGTTGCCGACCACCCGGCCGGGTTCGGTGACCGGGGCGCACCACGCCGGAGCCGCGACCGTCGACGTCGAGGTGGTGGACGAGGACACCGCCGTCGGCGAGGGCAGCGGCGGCACCTGCGGTTCGTCGGTGGTGCCGACCGTCGCGGTGACCACCGCCAGCACCGTGACACCGCCGCCGACGAGCATCCAGGTGCGGGATCGATCGGGGCGGGCCGTCGCGGCCGCAGAGGCGCTGTCGGTGACTGGCTGGGCGGTCGTCTCCTCGACGACCTCGACCGGAGCCGCAGCCGGAGCTGCGGCAGGGGTCGGGCGAGCAGGTCGGGCACGGCCGATCGCGGACTTCAATCCCCCACGGGTGCGTTCGGGGATCATCAGCGGGCCACGGGGAAGGTGGGCGCGGACCCACTCCGGGGCGCCTGCATAGGGGGCGACCTCGGTCGCCGTATCGCCGTATCCGGCCCCGCCGTGCTCGTCGTCGGCCGGGTTCTGATCGTCGTATCCGGCAGGGCCGTGGGCTGAGTGATCGGCAGGATGGACCGGGGCCGGGTAGATCTCGGCTGCGGGTTCGGCAGCGACGATCGGTTCGAGGTCGGTCTGGATGACCGACTCGTCGTCGGTAGCAGGCTGTTCGGGGACGCAGGCCGCATCGACCGGGTGGAGGTCCGATGCCGGCACCCCCGCGGCGTCGAGGGTCTCGTCCGGGATCGGAAAGCGCACCGATCCGGTCTCTCGTTCGTCGCTCGCAGTCGACTCCGGCCCGTACCGCTCGGTCACGTCCGGGAAGAGTTGTCCTCGATTGCCGGTCGACAATGTGTCCTCCGTCGTCGGGTGGTGGGGGCGGGGCTACCCGCCCCCACCGGCGAGATGGTCGGGCAGGTCAGGCCGGGTTGATGCCGTCCGCGGCCGCGGTCGAGATCATCTCGGCGGCAGTGCCGAGCGAACCGTCGAAGAACGTGGTCAGCACGGTGTCCGCTCCCGCGACGATGCCGTCGCCACCGGGCTGGACCTTCACCCACTCGCGGGCCTGCGAATCGACCTGCGGGGCGGTGGTCACGACGCTGCGCACGGCGTCGGCCGCGGCCTGCCCGACCGGGCCGGAGGACTGCCACTGCTCGACCGTGGCGTCGGCCTGCTCGGTGAGCGCGTCCTGGTGCACATCCGGCAGCTGCACCTCGATGGGCTGGCCCTCGTCGTCCCCGGCACCGAAGGCGGTTCCGGCCGCCAGACCGGCCACCCCGCCGACCACCGCGCCGGGGACCGCGCCGACCGCAGCGCCGATCGCTGCGCCTGCCGCGGTCCCGGCCACGCCGGTGGTCACCGCGGGCAGCACCGGGATCGGCAGCGGCACCACACCCCCGGCCGCAGCCCCGGCGATACCGCCGAGGGTGCCGCCGATCAGCGCGCCGGGAATCGCGCCGGCCGCAGCACCGGCCACGCCACCGGCGAGCGCACCACCGATCTGCGCAGCAGCGACCCGATCGGCACGGCCGGCATCGACGCCGACCGAGGTGTAGAAGGTGGCGACCTCGGAGCGGATCAGACCGGCGGTGTTGTTGGTGCGCTCCCGGTCGTCGTCGGTGACCCAGTTCGGCTGGGTGACGTGGATATCGCCGATCATGATCTTCTCGGGCGGAGCGAGGTAGATCGGCTCCGGGGTGACCGGCTGCGGCGCCCGCAGCGTCATCGGGTCGATCGGCGGCGGGGCGCTTTGCCGCTCGTAACGGTTCGTGTCGTAGTTGTAGTCCGGCAGCGGCGCGTACTGACGCTGCTGCGCCGGAGGCGGGGTCCAGTAGATCTGCTTGGCCGGAGGAGCCGGGGCCGGAGTCGGCGCGGTGGTGGTGCCGCCCTGGGTGGACGGGGCCGGGGTGGTCACCCCGCCCTGCGAGGGCAGCTCGACCGGCGCGGCCGAGGCCAGCCCCGACCCTGCTGCCACGATCGCTGCGGCCGTGGCGGGCACGACGCTCGCCTTGGCGATCCGCGAAGCCCTGCGATGTGTGCTCATGATCGCTTCTCTCTCTCTCTCGTATGTCGGGGCGCGAAATCAGTTGAGTGCGGCGGCCGAGACGCCGCCCTGCTCGAGCACCGTCGGTTCCCGATCGACCACATGCGTCGTGGTCACAGCCGGTGCCGAGGTGGTGGAGGCGACCGTCTGCGACGGCGTGGTCGAGACGGTCTCGGAGGTGGTCGTCGGCCGCGCCGTGGTGGTGGCCGAGGTGGTGGGACCCGTCGACGTGGAGGCCGAGGAGGCGTCGAGGTCGGCTGCCGCCGCAGCGAGCCAGGACGCGACGAATCGCGTCGGGGCCTGCCCACTGGCGGTGGCCGGGACCGACCCGTAGGAGCCGTGCTCGGCGGCGACGTTGCGCACCGTCGTCATCGCCACCAGATCGAAGGCATCCCGGTTGGCCTCGACCTCGTTCGCCACGACCTGGAACGCCTGGCGCACGAGCCGCTGCGAGGTCGCCGGCGGAACCAGCTCGGGCAGCACGCCGACCGTCTTGGCGGCGAGCACCCCGAACGCTGCGGCCGGGTTGGCCAGCCCGACCGCCGCGACCGCCGCGATCGTCTCCGGGGTGAGCACCTTCTTGACGACCGTGACAGCCGCATTGAGGCCGATCAGCCCGACCTTCATCAACGCCGCGGTCACTTCCTGCCCGGTCGGGGGCGTCGCCCGCGGATCGGAGGCTTCCGCCAACCGCTGTGAGATCGTCTTCGTCGGCTGGATCGACACCGCCTCGAGGGCATTCTTCGGAGCCTGCACGTCCTCGTTGACCACATCGACAGCGGTGGTGAACGCCGTCGAGGCCAGTGCCCGGCCGACCGTGGCGACCGCGACGAACGGATCACCCCCGACCTCGACCTGCCCGGCGACGTTGACCACCGCCCGCACGATCGGGGCGTTCGCCGGGGCATCGCACGCCAGGTCACCGGTCTGGCACCAGGACGACACCCGACCCGAAAGGGTGCCGTAGTCCGTGGTCAGATCAGCGACAGGACCGATGCCGCCGCCTGCCGGGGCCACGAACGACACCGACGACAGCGCCTTCACCGCCCCGCCCGTGGTGCCGGGAACCGGCGATGGGGCGCTCTGCGAGGTGCCGGGGAACAACCCCGATCCGGGGCTGCGGGTCGGCGCGCCGAACAGCGCACCGGCCGCGACCGCGCCGGCCGGAACCGCTCCGGTGCCCTTGCCGACCGACCGCAGGAAGTTCGAGGCCGCATGAGCACCCTGGGAGTAACCGACGACCGCGAGCTTGGCCGACGGACACTGCTCGAGCACCCTCTGCGCCGCCAGGGACAGGTTCTCCTCCCCCGCCGTGACCGACTCGACGTACGACCGGCTACTACCGGGGGTCAGGCCACCGAACGATCCCGGATACGGCACATAGGCCCGATCGACGTTCGCGCCCAGCTCACGGGCCTGGTCGAGCATCGGCCCCATGATGTTCGACAGCATCCCGGTGTCGACCTTCACCGGCGCATCGGGTGAGGACTCCGTGGTGCCCTGCATCCCGAGCACGTACAGATCCGGGCACCCATCGATGAGCCCGTCGAGCCAATTCGTCTGCGCGTGCACCGGGACCAGACCACCCGCACCAGCCATGACCGCAGCCGTGGTGACGACGGTGGCCACAGTCCGCGTCCCCCAACCCTTCATCTCTCTCCCTCCCGAACAGCCGTTTCCCAACGCCAGCAGTCATTCCTGTTTGTTCCGAGAAGGGAATGGGGACAGCCAGATACGGCGCAAAGCGACCTTCGGAGAGAGCGGTTGCTTCGACTCCGGAGTATGGGTCCGTTGTCGTTGGGGTGCCAGGCAAGGTTCCGGGTTGACGGATCCCGGATCGGTCGCCTTCGCTTGGATCTCTTCAGCCGTTGCGGCGGGCACTCGACGCACCGGCTGTGCGGACTCGTGTGCGTGGAGGGGCTCACGTGAGAGACCCATTCGCCGACAAGATTGACGCTGCACAGGAACCTATGCAGCCTTTGCGGGTACTGAGCACGACGTCGCTGTTCACGATCCGGGAGTGCGATCAGGACTTGGCTGCCCTCGGGATTCGGGTTGAGCGGGGCCGCTGACCCCAGGTCGACGGAGCAGCGACGACCTGAGGTCAGCGGGTGCAGTGGACGCGGCGCGAGGGGTCGCCGGCCACAGTTCGGAAGCGGGTACGACCGATCGCACCCTTCATTGAGTGTTGGGCGCAGGTGTTCGGCACTCGGTGGTACGCGCAAGTTGATTCCCCGGGGTTCCGTAGCTGGCTCTGGGTAGAGCTCCGCCAATCGCGTCAGTGCTACGTCCGAGGCCGACCACGACAGACCTCGGGAAACCCCCGGAAGGGGCGCGAGCGGATCGTAAGCAAGAGCGGCGCGTTCGCGCAACACGGCGGGCCCTCCCCCTTCTCGGCGCAGCACCTTCAGTGCGGGTCCTGGAATTGACCCGTAGAATAACACCTCAGAATTTTAAACACTAGCGCTACGAGGGAGCGAGAAGGGGCGAGACAATGGGCGGCGACAGGAGGATCCAGGGCAGGGAGTGGAGTTGGCTCGAAGCGGCATGCACGGCTTCAGTGGCGCTCGCCTGCGCAGATACCGCCAAGCGCTCGACATGACGATGGCTGACCTCGCTGATGCCGCGGAGGTCTCGGAAGCGACTGTCTCGGCTTGGGAGACCGGCCGGGCCGCCCCTACCCCGCCCTTGTTGAAGCGCGTGGCCGACGTCTTGCGCGTCACCGTCCCGGACCTTGCTCCGATCCAGGAAAGCCGGATGACGCTCAGCGACTTGCGCGCTCTGGCTGGTCTCACGCAGGCGGAAGCGGCCCGAGAGCTCGGCATTTCAGCCACCGTGCTCGGGCGCATCGAGAAAGGCCGCAAGGACTACGACAAGGATCGGGCGGCGAGCATGACCAAGCTTTATGGGGTGAAGTCTTCGGTCGTTAAGGCCGTCTGGGAGCGCGACCGTGCGACACGCCAGGAGTACATCCGACGTCTGTAGATTTCATCACTAAAATAACTCCACATGCATGCCTCGATCGGTAAAGGGTCGATGTTGCACTGGATGACTTCTGTTGCGAACTGGGGGCGTGTCGCTCCCCCTCTTCTGAACCAACCTGGGACAAGATCAAGGGCGTTCGGAAGCAGTGACGAGGAAGGGCCGACACCATGCCTACGCCAAGCAAGGGGCCGCGCAAGGAAGTGAAAACCCGCGTTCCGGAAGACGTCCGCGAAGTGCTGGAAGTGATGGCAGCCAATTCCGGAGCCAGCTCACTCAGCCAGTACGTAGCGGACCTTCTCTCCAGCCTCGCCGGCCGTCCGGACCTTGTACGAGAAATCCACCAGGAAGTGATGCCGATGCCGCTCTCCGCATAGAAAAGTGCGGCGGGGTCCTCCGCCACACCAGCACATAGCCGAAGCGGTTACTACAACTGAAATGCGAAAACCCCCGGCGGGCAGGCCGAGGGCTTTCGTCTGAAGTTGGCGAGAACGAGTTGGCGCTCGTTCTCGGTACCGCATATCCCCGAAGGGACTGTCTTGCCGGACAGGTCTCAGGGTACATCGCGCCCTGAATCAGAGCCAACGATCGCTGCGCGTGTCGCCACTTTCACCGGTGACACCTCACCGAATCGTCACCTTTTCGACGTGTGCACGCGCCGCTGGTCGCCGCGTGCCCGGGTGCGGATCGACCCGGACCGCACCCACACGTACGCCACCACGATGGCCATGCCCACCCAGGCGCCCGGATTTCCGTGGGCGATCTACCTGGCAGGCGCGAACCATCGCTACCGCCTGCTGGCGTTCGACCTCGACAGCGGGCGCCACGGCCCCGAGGTCGCTCGCACAGATGCCGACCGGCTGGCCGCGCACCTGGCGGAGCTCGGTGTTCCGCACCTGCGCACCCGGTCCGGGCCCACCGGCGGGCAGCACCTCTGGCTGCGCCTCGCCGCGCCAGGCGCGGCCTCGGACGAGGTGCGTCGACTCGCCCACGCCCTGCGCCAGCACTACCCCAGCCTCGACACCGCCCCCTTGACCAACCCCGCCACCGGCGCCGTCCGCCCTCCCGGGGCGCCGCACCGCCGCGGCGGGCAGTCCCGACCGCACCTGCACGGCGCCGCCCTCGATTCCGCCCTCGCCCGCCTCGACACCGAAACCGCCCCGGAGGTGGTGGACTGGTTGCTGGCCCGGCA
>NZ_PCZU01000008.1:0-4025 GCF_002887785.1 Rhodococcus sp. ENV425 | reverse complement strand
CTCCGCCGCTCCACCCCCCCGCCGCCCCACCGGGGCGGTGCGCATCGTCGATCCGGTCTCCGATCCCCGCCTGGACCGGCCGCGCCGCCCGCTCACCGACACCACCCGCGCCCTGCTCGCCGCCGCGCCGGCGCCCGGCGCGGACCGCTCGGCGATCGTGCACAGCATCTTTCTGGGTATGGCCCGCGCCGGCCACAGTCTCGCTGATGCCCGGGCGGCCGTCGCGACGGCGCCGGGACTGGTCCGGCTGCGCGAGGACCGCGCCCGCGGCCGCGACGACACCGACCGGCAATGGCGACGCGCCCTGGACACCGCCGCGCACTTCGCCCCCACTCCCCCGACCACCCGGGCACCGGTCGACGACGAACTCGACCGCATCGAGGCCGCCATCGGAGCCGCCCCCACGCGCTGGGCCCGCCCGGGTGGGCCCAGCGACGAACGCATCCTCTACGCCCTCCTCGCGCTCGCCCGCACCGCGCGCACCCGCGTCCTGGACATCGACTGCCGCCGACTCGCCCAGGCCGCCGCCGTCGACGCCTCCACCGTCTCCCGCCGGCTGCGGGTGCTGGCCCACGAATCCTGGGTGCGGTGCATCCGCACCGGAAGCGGAACCCGTGCCGCCACCTGGCAACTCGAACTCCCCGACCCGGTGGCGCCGCTACCGGTTGCAACACAAGGGGAACCCGCCCCCGCCCCGGGGTACCCCTCTGCCCTACTGGAGCACCACACGCACGATCTCTGGGCGAACCGGTCCGGGCTGGGTGGGGCAGCTGCCCGCATCCACTGGGCTGCGATTTCGGGAAAATCCTTTATTTCCGGAGCGGGCAGAAATTCGATTGAGGTGGCTGCCCTGACCGGGTACAGCCTCGTCACCGTCACTCGTACCCTGTCCATCCTCGCCCGATTGGGCGTGCCTACCGATGTGCGAGCCGATATCCCCTCTCTCCGAGAGAAACTCGATGACGCGGCTGATCGTGTCGGAGCCGCCGGTGTCGGAGCACAGCGGGTCCGACGTCATCTTTTCGATCGGGAGTTGCACCGTTGGTGGCTCGAAGAGCAGGAATGGCGCTGCCAACGCGGGAAGAAGACCGGCGTACCCCGCACGGTTTCCCTGACCATCGCCCTGCCGATCGACGCGCCCGCTCGGCTGCGGTACGGCCGATTCCCGGTGACCGATACCGGCCGCGCCGACTATCGTGCGGCGCGAGCCGTGGTCATCCGGGTGTGCTCCCCTGGTTGGAATTCCACGACCAATCCAGATCGGCAGGGCGGGAAGGCGGCCTGACACACCCTGGTTCTCCAACCGGACCGAATCAGTATGAGTCGTCCACTCGGGCGATTTGAGCGAGGAGGAGCTCGGCGTGGGGCGGCCGATCCGGCAACTGGAACGGCCGCAACGTCACCGCGGCCTTGACCCAGTCACCATCTCCTGCATGCAGTCGCACCAGATCGCCGGCCTGGGGAACCTCACCGCTCTCGACTCTCCGAGCATTCGCTTGCAGACTCGGCAGATCCTCGGGATGGACGACGGGACCGGTGACATGCGCATACTGCCACTCCACCCACTCCGGAGCCCGGCCGATCCACATCGCGATAATGCCTCGCTGGGCCTCGAACAGCGCGACATGGACATCGGCACCTAACAATCCTTCACGCAGTCCGAGAGCAGCCAACGATGGCATTGACGGCGGATACACGTCGGACACGTCGTGATACAGCACCCGGACACCGGATCCGTCTTCCATGGGTCGTAAGACGACCTGCCACTGCATCGCATGGCCGTGGTCGTGCCGAACCGAGAACCACGTGCTCAGCACTCCCCCGGACCGCGGATTGAGCACCAGATCCAGGAATTCGGTCTCGTGCTCGAAGCAGATCGCGCGGTTGATGTAGTCGGCAGGGGTCGCGGTGGGAAGCCAATCTTCGAGCAACGTACCGGACATCGCCCCCGACTCCCACGTCTGATAGATCAACATTTCCTCGACCATCCAGGCCACACCTGAGGTCAGACGCCGCGTTCCCAGCTCCTCCCCCGGCTCTCCCACCCACAGATGGATGCCGTGCACATCGCCGAACGGGCCGATGATCGGCCAGGCATAGAACCGCCACGACTGCCGCATCTTCTTCGACGACAGCACCCGATCGAACGGTTTACGGACTTTCCGGACGTACTCCACGATCGGCTCCACCGGGATGTCCGGTGCGGGCGAGACCTTCCGGCGGAGCGAAGTCATCTCCTTCACTTCACCATCCGAGGCCACCAGCGTCGCAACACCCTCCACGAGCGTTTCGATCAAATGCCATGAACCCATCGAAGACCCCCCTCTGTCTCGACCTGATCTCGATGCGGGGAGGCAGTGTAGCGAAAACCGACTGTTCGACCGTTAAGCGGGATCGATGGTCACGCTCGGACGTGTAGCGCCAGGTGCAAGCGCTCGGGTCGGATCGTCAGCAACTCGGCCACCGACAGTTCATAGCCCGGCACGGGCGCGACCTCGAAACGGGTGAGGATCTCCGCCAGCGCCAGGACCGCCTCGTGCAACGCGAACTGCCGGCCGATGCAGGCCCGAGCCCCTACCCCGAACGGTTTGTAGGCGTGGGCCGGGCGGGCACGCACGGCCGCAGGCAGGAACCGGTCCGGGTCGAAGGTCTCGGTGTTCTCGCCCCACAGCTTCGGGTCGCGGTGCAGTGCCAGCAACACCACCAGAACCGTCTGGCCCTTGCCCATCGGGTAGCCGGCCAGCGTCGTGTCCGTCCGGGCCTTGCGGAAGAACGCCGGGCCGGACGGCCACAGCCGCAGTGTCTCGTCGACGATACGGCGGACATAGCGCAGCTTCGCCACCTGCTCGAACCGGAGCGGGCCGCTGCCGTCGCGCACCTGGGTTATTTCCGCCCGCGCTCGCTCGACCATCTCGGGATGCAGCGACAGGTAGTGCAGCGCGAACGACAGCAGACCTGCCGTCGTCTCGTGCCCGGCCACCAGGAAGGTCAGCACCTGATTGCGGATGCTCTGATCCGACAACAGCTCACCGGTCTCCGGGTCCGGGTGCTCCAGCATCCGCTGCAGCAAGTCGTCCTGCCGCGGTGACTGGCCGTGGCGGCGTGCCGAGATCACCTCGTCGACGGTGCGCTGCATCAGCGCAATGTCCTTGGGATGTTGGCGCAACGCTTTCCACCCGAAGATCTCCCGGATGACCGGCAGATCGTTCGCCGACTGCGACACGAACGACAGCGCCCGCGTCATCGACTCGACGAACGGATGCCGACCGGCCGAGAACGAGTCGAAGCTGTACCCGAAGCCGGTGCGTCCGATGACCTCCAACGTCAGCCGATTCATATCCGAGGAGACGTCCACCGGACCGTGCGAGGCCTGATCGGCCCAGTATTGGCACAGCCCGTCGACACACTCGACCATCACATCGTGATAGCTGCGCATCGACGGCTGGCTGAACGACGGCATCAGCACGTTGTGTGCCTGGGCCCAGGCCGGCTCACTGTTGAACGCGGTGAACAATCCGTCCCCGGCCAGCTCGCGCAGGTTGCTCACCGGTGGGACGACCGCCTTGGCGAACCGGGATTCGTCGAATACCTCCGCGGCCGCGTCCCCGCCCCCGACGACAACCAACTTCTTCCCGGCGATGTCGATCTCGAACACGTCCCCGAGCTCCCGTACGAACTGCGCCTCACGCTGTACCGGCCGCCGAGGATCGAGACGCAACACATCTCCCAGCAAGGGCAGCCGCCACGACGGGTGCGGCATCGCTTCTCCACGCCTGGTCTCAGCTTTGACGCGGACATCATTTGAGGCTTGCTCCCCCGCAGAAGTCATGACCGGAGTCTGCCGCACCGCTGTGCCGATCGCAGAATCGGTCGGCTGGTATGACGGAGGAAGCGACGGTTACGGCCAAGTCGGGTGATGAGGGTTCGTGGCGGATCCATCCCCTTGAAGCACTGCCGCTGAACCAACGACGGCTCGCTCAGCGGGGGCGTCACGCGTTGTAGCGCTACAACGTCGTTGCGCGAGG
>NZ_PCZU01000070.1:20854-23258 GCF_002887785.1 Rhodococcus sp. ENV425 | reverse complement strand
CCGCCGGCCGCGGGCCCCGGAGCGTCGTCGGTTTCGACACGGCCTGGGACGCAGCCTCTTTCGGCCATGTCCCGCAGTCCGTCGTTCTCCTCGAATCCGCCCGTGACCGTCACGGTCAGCTCGCCGCACCGGCCGACGATCCCGGCCAACTCGGTGGTACCGAGCCGGGCAGCGGTGGCGTCGGAGACGAACAGCACCGAACGATCCTGTGCGGCAGCATAGTCCGTGATCGCCATGTCGTCGGGCAGGGATCGGGCGAGCGCCTCGAACACGTCCTCGGCGTCCGTGTCCGTCGCAGCCGGGGCGAAGTACCGCAACAGCCGTCCGGTGTAGTCCGGCACGAGGGTCACCTCGGCCGCGTCCAGCGCCGCGAGGTAGTCGGCGCGGCCGCCGAGCCCGGTGCGCAGTTCGGTCCGGGTCCCGCTACCGGCCAGGGCGCCCGCGTAGATCCGGGCGAGCAGTTCGCTCGCGGCGTCGTCTCCGGCGCCGACGACCACGGTGGCGACGTCCGTCGACTCGTCGACCACCGACGGCCCGCACCCGGTCAGCACCGCGACGGCGACCACCGGCCCGGCCACCGCCCGAATGAATCCCTCGCCCCGCAGTCCCCGGCTCCTCGCGCTCCACACGATGCCCATCCTCGCGCATCCCCGGAAAGCCGAACGCCCCGGTCCGGAACCTGGGTGCGGGCTCCGGCCGGGGCGTGCGGTCGATCGCGTCAGTCGGTGACGCCCTCGGCCCGCGCCGCGGCCGCGACGGCCTCGGCGACGGCGGGCGCCACCCGCGGATCGAGAGGGCTCGGGACGATCTTGTCCACGGCCAACTCGTCACCGACGACCGAGAGGATGGCCTCGGCGGCGGCGAGCTTCATGCCCTCGGTGATGCGCCGGGCGCCCGCGTCGAGCGCGCCCTTGAACACACCGGGGAAGGCCAGCACGTTGTTGATCTGGTTCGGGAAGTCGCTGCGGCCGGTCGCGACGATCGCGGCGTGCTTGGCGGCGACCTCCGGGTGGATCTCCGGATCCGGGTTCGACAGCGCGAACACGATCGCGCCGTCGGCCATCCGAGCGACGATCTCCTCCGGCACCGTGCCGGCCGAGACGCCGATGAACACGTCCGCGCCGTCGAGGGCCTCGATCAGCCCGCCGTGCCGGCCGGCCGGGTTGGTCCGCGCGGCCAGGTCAACCTTGACCTCGTTCAGGTCGGTGCGCTCGGCCGAGACGATGCCCTTCGAGTCCAGCACGGTCACATCGGCCGCGCCGGCGGCGAGCAGGATGTTCGCGACGGCGACGCCGGCGGCACCGGCGCCGGAGATGACGATGCGCAGGCCGGCCAGCTCGCGGCCCTGCACCTTGGCGGCGCCCTTGAGCGCGGCGAGTGCCACGATGGCGGTGCCGTGCTGGTCGTCGTGCATGACCGGGCAGTCCAGCGCCTCGATGACGCGTCGTTCGATCTCGAAGCAGCGCGGGGCGGAGATGTCCTCGAGGTTGACCGCGCCGAAGCTCGGGCGCAGCCGGATCAGCGTCTCGACGATCTCGTCGGGATCCTTGGTGTCGAGCACCAGCGGGATCGAGTTCAGGCCCGCGAACTTCTTGAACAGGGCGGACTTGCCCTCCATCACCGGCAGCGACGCGCGCGGGCCGATGTCACCGAGGCCGAGCACCGCCGAACCGTCGGAGACGACCACCACGAGGCGGTTGGTCCAGGTGTAGCGGTCGGCGAGGGTCTCGTCGGCCGCGATCGCGCGGGAAACCTGCGCGACGCCGGGCGTGTAGGCGATCGACAGATCGCGCTGCGTCTCCAGGGGTGCGGTGAGCTCGACGGACAGCTTGCCGTCGATATGGCTGCTGAAGATTTCCTCGTCGGTCAATTCGACCTTCCGGGGGGTAGGTGCATCAGACACGATTGACACGATGACACTCCTGCTCGAGCCGGAACCACTCGGGTTCCGGTTACTGCGAAGTAGCTGCGCGACGGACATCCGGCGCAGCGCTTCGCCAAGGACATTTCGGTGAAGCTTCCGGGCGCGATCACGGTTACCGCTGTACAACGCTGTACGACTTCCGGAGCGTGATGGCGCCGAGGCGGGTGAGCCCTGGCGACGAGCCCTCTACAGGGTCTGCCATCTTCGTCCGGCTTCGGGGCGGTGGCACCGACGCCGGATTGAGGAAAAGTTTGCCACCTTCACAACCCAACAATCAAATCGGTATTTCTTGCGAATGTCTCACGTTTTTCCCCGCTCACCTGTGAGTTTGGACAGCCGAGCCGGAATGTCGACCCCGCGATCGGAGCCGTTCCGAGGCAAAAGCCCGAGATGCCGGCCGGTTACCTACCGGTAACGGACGGCGCGCGAAACGTCAGCCCCACCACTGGGTGAACATCAGGACCGCGCCCGTGAGATAGA
>NZ_PCZU01000070.1:0-20814 GCF_002887785.1 Rhodococcus sp. ENV425 | reverse complement strand
GCGGCGAGCCCGCGCCGGCGGTCCGCGAACACCTGCGCGGCCGACACGACGACCACCGCGACGACGTGCGCGGACAGCGACGCCGAGCCCGGTCCCGGGAAATCCCGCTTGTCGCCCAGGTACTGCGCCGCCCAGACCACCACCGTCAGGACGATCACCGCGCCGCACACCACGCCGGACAGCGCCCGCAGTCCCCGCACGACGAGCCCGTCCCGCCGCGGCGCCCCGCGACCCGGGCGGGACGGCGCCGCCGTGGGGGCGCCGTAGGGGTCGCGGCCGGAGTCGTCGGCGAAGTAGTCGTCGTACCCGTCGGCGCGGTCGTGACGTCGCGCAGGGCGGCCCCAGGTGGTCATCCCGCAAGCACCTCGATCCCGGTGGCACGGGCCGTCAGGGCCTCGAGCGCCTCGGGGTCCGTCGTGTACCGGCCGAGGGAGACTTTCTTGTTGCCGCCGTGGTAGTCGGACGACCCGGTCACGAACAGGTCGAGCTTCGCCGCCATGTCCCGCATGAGCCGCGCGTCGTCCGGATCGTGGTCCGGATGGTCCGCCTCGAGGCCCCCGAGGCCCAGCTCGGCGAGCTCCTCGATGTGGTCGAGCGCAAGCAGCCGCCCGCGCGAGCGGGCACGGGCATGCGCCACGACGGTGACGCCGCCGGCCGCGGCGACCATGCGCACGGCGTCCGACAGCGGCGTGTCCGCCTTGGTGACGTAGTAGCGGCCCCGCGACGAGAGCAGGTCTGCGAAGGCGGCGTCGATGCTCGGGACGACACCCGCCTCCACCAGCGCACGCGCCAGGTGGGGTCGGCCGGCCACCGGGCCGGCAGCGGTGACGATCCGTTCGGGGTCGACGGGCAGCCCGTCGTCGGCCATCCGCTCGGCCATCGCCCGGATGCGGGCCACCCGCTCCGCCCGCAGGCGCTCCCGCTCGACCGCGAACGCCTCGTCCCGCGGGTCGAACAGGTACGCGAGCAGGTGCACCGCCACGGGCCGGCCGTCCTCGCCGCGCCCGGTGCACGACATCTCCATGCCGCGGATCAGCCGCAGTCCCCCGGGCAGGGCGTCGGCCGCAGCGTCCCAGCCGGCGGTGGTGTCGTGGTCGGTCAGGGCGACGACGTCGAGCCCGGCCTCGGCGGCGGCGCGGACGAGCCCCGCCGGGGTGTCGGTCCCGTCGGAGGCGAGCGAGTGGGCATGCAGGTCGATACGCACCCCACCAGTGTGTCAGGTGCCGTCGCGCAGCCCCGGCGGACGGCCCGGGGCGGGTTAGCATGACGCTGTGACGGCCCGGACCCGCCCGGTGCGGGCCGGAGCGTGCCGCGCGGAAGGGAACCGATGCCGAACCTGCCCTCGCACTCGTCGCGACGGACCGGCGCCGCGGCGCCCGCCCTGCGGATCCCCGCCGAGCGGGCCGTCGTGGACTGCGCCGTCTACGTCGACGGCATGCGACTGCCGGGCCGTTACGCCCACGGCGCGGCGCTCGCGGAGGTGCGCCGGCGCGGCGCCGGCTTCGTGTGGCTCGGCCTGCACGAGCCCGACGAACAGCAGATGACGAGCGTGGGCCGCACGTTCGGCCTGCACGAGCTGACGGTCGAGGACGCGGTGCACGCGCATCAGCGGCCCAAGCTCGAGCGCTACGACGACGTGACGTTCCTGGTGCTGCGGACCGTGAACTACGTCGAGCACGAGTCGGTGACCACGACCAAGGAGATCGTCGAGACCGGCGAGATCATGCTCTTCTGCGGCCGGGACTTCGTCGTGAGCGTCCGCCACGGCGACCACTCGGCGCTGGCGGACGTGCGGCATCGGCTCGAGGCGGCCCCGGAGCGGCTGGCGCTGGGGCCGTCGTCGGTGCTGCACGCCGTCGCCGACCACGTCGTGGACACGTACCTCGCCGTGGTCGACGCCGTGCAGCCGGACATCGACGACCTCGAGGAACTGGTGTTCACGCCCGACACCCGCATCGCGGTGGAACAGATCTATCTGCTCAAGCGGGAGATCGTGGAGTTGCGGCGGGCGGTGCTCCCCCTCGCGACGCCGCTCCGCCAGCTGACCCGCGGCGCGGGCAATCCGGTGCCCAAGGAGGTCCGGCGCTACTTCCGGGACGTGGCCGACCATCACACCAAGGTGGCCGAGCGCATCGCGGATTACGACGAGACGCTGAGCACTCTCGTCGATGCCGCGATCGCGAAGGTGACGGTGCAGCAGAACACCGACATGCGCCGGATCTCGGCATGGGTGGCGATCGCGGCCGTACCCACGATGATCGCCGGGATCTACGGGATGAACTTCGACAACATGCCCGAACTGCACTGGGAGCACGGATACTTCGTGGTCATCGGGGCCATCGTCGCGATCACCGTCGGCCTGTTCGTCACGTTCCGCCGCAACAAATGGCTCTGATCACCGCGGCCCGGGAGCGCCTCGCGCCGGTCTCCCCCGACGGGCGCACACCCGGCCCGGCGGTGCTCGCGGCGGCACTCGTCCTGATCGCCCTGCAGCTGACGGTGCGCTCGCTGCTCGCCTTCCGCGGGGAGTTCTACTGGGACGACCTGATTCTGGTCGGACGCTCGGGCATGCACCCGCTGTTGTCGTTCGAACTCCTCGGCTACGACCACGACGGCCATCTCATGCCGGGTGGGTTCCTGGTGGCCGGCGTCGTCACGGCCCTCGCGCCGCTGCAGTGGTGGCCCGCAGCGGCGACGCTGGTGGCCGGCCAGGCGCTGGCGTCGCTGGCCGTGCTGCGCGTGCTGTGGTTGCTGCTGGGGCCGCGGCCGGCGCTGCTCGGCCCGCTGCTGTTCTACCTGTTCACCCCTCTGACGCTGCCGTCGTTCGCGTGGTGGGCGGCGGGGCTGAATTCGCTGCCGCTGCAGGCGGCCCTGGCGTGGGTGGCCGGCGACGCGATCCGGCTGGTGCGCACCGGCCGGATCCGCTACGCGCTGAGCGGGACGGCGGTCACCGTCGTCGCGCTGCTGTTCTTCGAGAAGTCGGTGCTGGTGCCGGCGGTGGCCTTCGCGACCGTCGCCCTGATGTACCGGCTGGACGGCCGCCGCCGGCCGGTGCGCACCGCGGCGGTACGCGGGGCGCCGCTGTGGCTGGGCTCGGCGCTCGCCCTCGCCGGGTGGGCGGCCGCCTACCTGTCCCTGGTGGAGTCCCGGTTCGGGGCGCCCACGGCCGACATGGTGCGCGGGCTGACGCACCACGGCGTCTCGTTCGGGGTGCTGCCGACCCTGCTGGGCGGGCCGTGGCGATGGGACCGCTGGAATCCGGGCCCGCCGTGGGCGGATCCGCCGGCCGGGCTGGTCGTGGCGGCCTGGGCGGCGGTGCTCGCCGTCCTGGTGTGGTCGCTGCGGCGGAACCGGCGCACGGGCTGGGTGTGGGCCGCGACGGCCGTCTACGTGGCAGCCTCGACGGCCGCGATGATCAGCACCCGCTTCGGTCCGGACACGACGTACGAACTGGCGCAGACCCTGCGCTACCACACCGACACGGCCGTCGTCGTCGCGATCGCCGCGGCGCTGATCCTGCACGCTCCGTCGCGCGGCGACGCGCCCCCCGCACAACCGGCACGACGGCTCGTCGCGGCCGGGTGCGCGGTCACCTTCGCGGCGAGCAGCCTGTGGTCGACGGCGACGTTCGCCCGCACCTGGGCCGACAACCCCACCGGCGCGTACCTGGCCGCCGCGAAGTCCGCGCTCACCGCGCGGCCGGACGTGCCGATCCTCGATCATCCCGTCTCGGTGTGGGTGCTCCTGCCGGTCACCCACCCCCACAATCTGCTCAGCCGCGTGTTCTCGCCGCTGCCGGGACGCGCCGAGATCGGCGCCGTCACCCCCGAACTGCAGGTGCTCGACGACGGCGGACGGCTGGTGCCGGCGGGTCTCGTCCCGGTGCGGCACGTGCTGCCCGGGCCGGTGCCCGACTGCGGGCATCTGCTCACCGCGTCGACGACGACCGTGCTCCCCGCCGACACCGCGCTGGTGGGCGGGGAATGGACGGTGCAGCTGAACTACCGTGCCTCCGCGGACGGCGAGATCGAGGTGGGCTTCCCCGCCGCGCCGCGGGTGCGGGTGCCGGTCACCGCGGGACTGGGCACGGTGTACGCGCGGGTCCCGGGCGCGGGCACCGGGCTGCAGGCCCGCTCCGCGTCGGCCGGGCTCGACGTCTGCCTCGCCGGTGGCCCGATCGGGGTCGTCGTGCCCCGCTGACGGCGCGATTCACATGCGGGCCGGGGCGCGGTTCGGGTCCCGCACGTCGATGCCGGCCTCCGACCACGCCTCGCGCAGCGCAGCGCCGCCGCGCAACCGCTTCCACGCGGCCTCGGTGCCGGTCAGCGGTATCACCTCGAAGAACCGCACCGGGTCGGCGGGCTCGGGCAGCACCAGGTCGGGGACGTCGCTCGGCTCGAGCATCACCGCGGTGAAGGTGGCGCCCTGCCACAGCGGCTCCCCCAGGTCGAGCAGGGCGTCGTCGGTGAGGACGACGCCCTCCACCGCGGGCAGGGCGGCGAGCGTCGCGAGCGTGCGGACCAGTCCCGGGAGACTGCCGCTGAGGCCGCGCACGCTGAGGATCAGCTCGGCGCGCGGCCCGCGGGTCGGGTCGGCGACCGTCGCGGTGGGGTCGCCCATCGGGTGCCGCGAACACCCCAGGGTCGCGAACCGCACCAGGTCCGGCTGTTCCACGCGGAAGCGCAGCACCTCGATGGGTTCGAGGCCGAGGAACGTCACGGACGCCGTCTCCGGCTCGCCGCCCCCGAGGCGGGCGCTGAGATGGGCACGGACGGCGGGCAGCACGGCGTCGATCACCCCTGCAATGTAGACCCGAGGCGGGTCCCGCGCCGCCGGTGCGGCCTGCGCCGATCCGGCCGACCGGGGCCCCGTCCGCCGGTACCGTCGTGTAATGGTGCGAGACACCGGCTTCCCCGGCGCCGACGCCGGCGACGACTTCTCCCGGCAGCGGCGGCGCGCCGAGTACGCGCGGCTGATCGCGTGGCTGCGCCGCGAACCCGAGGACGTCAACGCCGTGCTGCCGTTCGACGCCGTGGTGCGGGCCCTGGGCCGGGTCGGGGAACGGCGCCTGGGCCTGCAGAGCATCGACGTGGCCTCGATCGTCGGCAGCGTGGACCGCACCGAGGACTTCGACCGGCGGTTCCGGCCCACGTCGGCGCGGCTGCGCCAGCGGTGGGAGAAGCTGGCCACGGCCCGCCGCCGGGGCGAGGCGGTGCCGCCGATCACGGTGTACCGCATCGGGACGATGCATTTCGTGGTGGACGGGCACCACCGCGTCTCCATCGCCTACGCCCGCGGTGACGCGACCATCGACGCCTACGTGACCGAGATCGTCACCCGGATCTCGCCGGAGGGCGTGACCCAGCACTCGGACCTGATGCGCAAGGACCATTACCGGATGTTCCTCAGCCGGGTGCCGCTCACCGGCAGCCGGCGTGATGCGGTGACCGTCCGGGACCCGTGGGACTACGCGGAACTGGCCGAGTGCATCGAGGCGTGGGGCTTCCGGCTCATGCAGGAGCGCGGCGAGTTCCTCACCCGCGACGTGGTGGCGCAGCGGTGGTTCGACGAGGAGTTCGTACCGGTGGTCGACATGGTGCGGGCGGCGGGGATGCTGCGCACCCGCACCGACGCCGAGGCGTATCTGTGGCTGGCCGGCGAACGGTACCGGCTGGTGCGGCGGCACGTGTGGAACGAGGAGATCATCGAGCGGCTGCGGCGGCGGGCCCCGCGGTGAGCGCACGCCCACCGGTTTGATCCCGGGGCGCCGGAGGTATCCCCGGTCAGCCACCGAGGGCGCCCACCGAACGCCCGGGTGCCTCGGGCCGGTCGAGAAGCGTGCCGGCGCCGGTCCGCGCTGGGGTTGGGGACTCCATGCGCTCCGTACCCTGGTCGGGAGGACCGGGCCCACGACAGGAGGACACGCTTGACGGCGACCGTGCAGGACGCAGCCGACACGACCGGACCGCGTGACATCCGGGCCGAGCTACGGGCGGCCGCGCGCCGCGTGTTCGGCTGGGAGGAACTGCGTCCCGGCCAGCTCGACGCGATGGAACCGCTGGTGCGGGGCCGGGACGTGCTCGCGGTGATGGCCACCGGATCGGGCAAGTCGGCGATCTACCAGGTGCCGGCGTTGCTGATCGAGGGCACGACCCTGGTGATCTCCCCGCTCATCGCGCTGCAGAACGATCAGATCGCAGGTCTCGACGCCACCTCGGCGCCGGACGCGGTCGCGATCAATTCCCGGCAGCGGGCCTCGGCGACCGCGGCCGCGTGGGAGACGATCCGGGAGCGCACCGTGGAGTACGTCTTCCTGGCGCCGGAGCAGCTCGCCAACGACGAGGTGGTGGCCCGTCTCGCCGACGCGCACGTCTCCCTCGTGGTGGTCGACGAGGCGCACTGTGTGTCCGCGTGGGGCCACGACTTCCGGCCCGACTACCTGCGCCTGGCCGACGCGCTCGACCGGCTCGGCCGGCCCCCGGTGGTGGCGCTTACGGCCACCGCGTCGCCGCCGGTGCGGCAGGAGATCGTCGAGGAGCTGCGCCTGCGCGACCCGGTGGTGATCGCCAGCGGATTCGATCGGCCCAACATCGATCTGGCCGTCGAGCGGTACACGACCGACGCCGAGAAACGCCGGGCGGTGATCGAGACGGTCGCCGGACTCGAGACGCCCGGGCTGCTGTACACCGCGACGCGCAAGGACGCCGAGTTCTATGCGGCCGAACTGGCCGAACGGGGACTGCGAGCGGCCGCGTACCACGCCGGCCTGGCGTCGGCCACGCGCGAGCGGGTACACCACGGGTTCCTCGACGGCGAGTACGAGGTGGTGGCGGCGACCTCCGCGTTCGGCATGGGCATCGACAAGCCCGACGTGCGGTTCGTCGCGCACGCCTCCGCGCCGGATTCCGTGGACAGCTACTACCAGCAGATCGGCCGGGCCGGGCGCGACGGGCTCGAGGCGAAGGCGCTGCTGTTCTACCGGCCCGAGGACCTCTCGCTCGCGAAGTTCTTCACGACCCACCGCCCGGACGAGGAACTGCTCGGCCGGGCGTTCACCGCACTGCGGCGCGCGAAAGCCCCGACGCGACTGAAAGACCTACGCGCCGAACTGGATACCCGCGGCCGGACCCTGACCAACGCGGTCAACCTGCTCGAACGGGCCGGGGTGGTCTCCTCGGGACGCAAGGGGTTCACCGCACGCACCGTCGAGGTGGAGATCGCCGTCCGGCGCGCGGCGGAGGTGGCAGCGGTGGGCGAACGGATGGACCGCTCCCGCGTGGAGATGATGCGCGGCTACGCCGAAACCCGCGGCTGCCGAAGGCAGTTCCTGCTCGGGTACTTCGGCGAGTCGCTGCTCGAACCGTGCGGCCACTGCGACTGCTGCCGCGAGGGGATCCCCGAGAGCCGGCCCGAGCCGGCGAATCATGTTCGTCACGAATCGATTCCGCTACACACCCGGGTCGTGCACGCGCAGTGGGGCGCCGGCGAGGTGATGAGCGCGGAGACGGACCGGATCACCGTGCTGTTCGACGGATACGGCTACCTCACCCTCTCGCTCGAGGCGGTCGAGGAGCACGACCTGCTGCGCCCCGAGAACTCGGAGCCCGAGCCGGAGCCCGACATCGCCTGACGTCCCCCAGGCGGGCCGGGCGGATGCGCCCGGTGGATCCGCCCGCGACTTCGGAATCCGCCCACGCCGCAGCACGGGCGGATTCCGAACCGGCGCGTGGATCCTGCACGGCCCGTCCTGCCCGAGACGGCACAGGGGGGCGACGGGCCGCGGCGCTCACCCGACGCTCTGCTGCGCCTTCGCGTAGGCGAACTGCAGGAAATCCGCGCCGGCCAGGGCCGCGAACAGCCCGGCGACGAGCCGCGTCGGGCGCGGCGCGAAGACCATCCCGATCGTGAAGAAGGTCGCCACCCACACGTCGAAGCAGAACGGGCAGGTGAGCAGCTCCCCGAGGCTGTGCCGCAGGGTGTTCGTTCCGCGCACCTCCTCCGTCACCTCGGCGGGGCCGCCCCGTCCCGTGTACCGGGTGAAGGGCGCCCGCAGGGGGCTGGTCACCGCGTCCTTCGTGACCGTCCGCGACAGCTTGTGCGTGCCCAGGGCGAGCACGATCAGGTCCTCGCCGCTCAACCGGTCGGGCAGCCGCCGGCCGGTCACCAGCGCGCCGATCACGGCGACGGTGACGAGCGTGCTGTACCCGGCAAGGACCGTCGCGTACCCCCGCATCGGGAGGTCCTCACCCGCCGTGTATTCGCGGGCGTGCCTGCGGGCGGTCTCCGCGAGGTCGAGGGACGTGTCGGTCTGATTGCTCATCTGCTGCTCCTGCGGGTAGTTCGGTCCGCCCGCCGGATACCCCGTCCGCGGGCGGGCCACGCCTGCCGCCGCGCGCCTACTGTTCGACGAACCGCACCTCGTGCACTTCGGCGGTCGCGGCAGCGAATCTCGTCAGCCGCAGACCTTCCTTCTCGACCGCCGCGCGCCGGGTGGCTGTCAGTCGCTGCCAGGGGGTCACCTCGAGCACGGCCGAATTCCTCGTGACGATGAGGTTCGCGGCCCCGGCGACGGTCCCGTCGACGAGGAAGGTCGAGCGCACGATGCCGTTCTGCGTCATGATCCGGCGACGGTGCTCGTCGGGGACGATCCGGGTCCGGTCGGCGTGCGAGAGCAGCACGTTGTCGTAGGGCGCAAGGATCCGCACCGGCGCCGGCGTCGCCGGTTCGGGTCGCGGGGCGTCGGGCAGGTCGAACACCTCGACACCGTTCTCGTCACGGAACACCTCGAGCGACGGACGCAACCGCTCGAAGACCTCACCGAGCCGTGTCAGCCCCGACCAGGTCTGCGCGTCGCGCACGCTCGCCGGCCCGAACGCGGCGAGGTATCGCCGGAGGACGACGGCCGGGTCCGCCCGTGCCGGGCCGCGACCGATCCACTCGTCGAGCGGCGTGAGTCTCGGCTGCCCGGAGCGCCCCCACAGCCCCCGCGGCGGCACCTGCACCAGCGGAAGCAGATTCCGCAGCCCGTAGGCGAGCGCGGCCGGGTCGCGGCCGGGGAACCGCTCGGCGAACAGCGGGCGCAGCTCCTGCAGGCTGCGCGGGCCGTCGCGGAGCAGGTCGCGGCCCACGGCGGCGAGTTCGCGCAGATCCAGCCCCGCCAGACCGGCCGCATACTGGGTGTTGGTGGTCAGGTCCCGGTCCAGCAGCGGCTGGATCCAGTCCCGCAGGGCCACCGCGTCGGCCGCCGAGACGGCGAACACCGTGCCGCGCATGAGCACGATGCGCACCACGTCGCGTGATTCGAGGAGGTCGGCGAGCGCCGTCGGCCGGAACCGCCGCAACCGCGCCCACAGCGCGAAGTAGGGCGGGCTCGGCGCCTGGGCCTGCAAGCCCAGCAGATGCTCGACCAGGTCGATCGCGGGCAGGTCGCCGCGCCGCAGCAGGTGCTGCCGGGCGAGGGTGGCGCGGCCGAGCGCGCGGGCGGTGAGGGTGCGCGGCGTCACGGGGACACCCTGCCACGGCGGTCCGACGGCGGCCCGGGTTTTGCATGCGCCTGGACGGCGAGACCGAGCGTCCGGTAGATGTTTAGTTGAATTTAGTTTCATGTTGCAGCGTCGAGGAGAGCCGATGTCCGATCCGAGAGGTGCGCGGCTGCTGGTTCCCGTGCTGTGCTTCATCATCACCACGATCGCCGTGATGCAGACGTCCGTGGTGCCGATCGTCGGTACCATCCGCGACCAACTGGGCGTGAGCACGACCGCCGCCGGCTGGGTGCTGACCGCGAACCTGCTCGCCGCCGCCGTCACCACGCCGCTGCTGGGCCGGCTGGCCGACCTGCGCGGCAAACGCCCGGTTCTGCTCACCGTCCTCGCCGTAGTGCTCGTCGGCTCGCTGCTGTGCGCCGCCACGGACTCGTTCGCGCTTCTGCTTCTCGGCCGGGTACTGCAGGGCGTGTCGTTCGCGTTGTTCCCCGTCGGCATCGCCGTGCTGCGCGCCGAACTGCCGCCGCAGCGGCTGATCGGCGCGATGGGCCTGTTCTCGGGCACGCTCGGCGTGGGTGGTGCGATCGGCATGGTGCTCACCGGCCTGATGGTCTCGGGCGGCGACTACCGCCGGGTGTTCTGGCTGGTGGCGGCGTTCAACGTCGTCGCGTTGCTGAGCGCCTTCCTCGTCGTGCCGAAGCGGCGGCGGGCCGAGGGAGGCCGGATCGACTGGCTCGGCGCGGCCCTGCTCGCCGTCGGCCTGGCGCTGGTGCTGCTCGCCCTGTCCGAGGGCGGAACGTGGGGGTGGGCGGCGCCGCCCACCGTCGCGAGCGCCGCCCTCGGCCTGGCCGTGCTCACCGGGTGGTTCCTCTTCGAACGGCACGTCGACGAGCCGCTCGTGCCGCCGCGGATGCTCACCCACCGGCCGGTGTTCGTGGTGCACGGCGCCGCGTTCCTCGTCGGCATGGCCATGTTCGTCAGCTTCCTCGCCACCGCATACTTCGTGCAGACCCCGCCCGCCGTCGCCGGATACGGGTTCGGCGCCACCGTGCTCGAGGCGACCGCGGTGTACATGCTCCCGGGCGCGCTCGTCGGTGTGGTCGCCGCGGCACTGGCGGGCCGGCTCATCCACCGGTTCGACGCCCGCTGGGTGCTGATCGGAGCGTGCGTTCTCGGGATCGCCGGCTTCGCCCTGGTGGCGGTCGTGCACGACCGGAGCTGGCAGCTGATCGTCTCCGGCATCCTCGTCACCACCTTCGTCAGTCTCGCCTATGCGGCGCTGCCGGCGCTCCTCGTCGCCGAGGTGCGCCCCGATCAGACCGGGGTCGCGAACAGCATCAATTCCATCGCCCGCACGGCGGGCAGCTCGCTCAGCAGCGCGGTGGTGACGACATTGCTGGCCACGCTGACCGTCGCCGGCACCGGCGGCGTCGTCCGCGAGAGCGCGTTCGTCGCGGCGTTCGCGCTGGGCGCCGCGGCCGCGGCCGCCGCCGCGGTGCTCGTTCTCGTCGGCGGGCAACCGGCGACGCGTCCGCTCAGCGACCGCGAGGAGGACGAGGTGGAGGCGACGGCCCTCGCCGCCGAATGGGGATCGGTGTCCGGTCTCGCCGCCACGCCCGTCGTCGCGGACGATCAGGCCGAGGCCGCCGCGGCGCGTCGGGGCTGATCGGGCGACGTCAGTCCTGCTCCCGCAGCGCGCGCACCGCCTCCTCCGCCTGCCGCGCCGCGTCCTCGGCCTTCGCGGCGTCCTCGTCGGCCGACCGGGCGGTGCGTCGCGCGAACTCGCGCCGCTGCTCCACCCGGCTCAGCTCCTCGCGCAACCGCGCGACGTGCCCGTCGAGTTCCTCGACCGCCGCGCGTGCCCGCGCCGCCACCGACTGCGCCTCGTCGGCGGTGTTCCGCGCCGCCTCCGCCTCGGCGACGGCGGTCTCCAGGGCGGCGGCGCGCCGGGTGCGCTCGGCCTCGTCCGCCTCGGTGTCCGTCCGTGCCGGCGGGGGCGGGACGACCGACAGCCCCACCGGGCCGAAGCCGCTGTAGTCCAGGGGCGCCTCGAGCCGGCCCCCGCGCACCTGCTCGGCCAGATCGGCGTCGGCGAGGGCGGCGTGCAGGGTCTGGCCGACCTCGCGCAGGGCCGCCTCCGACGCCCGCCGGCCATGCTCGGCGGCGAGGCGGGCCGCGGTCTTCTCGAGCGCACCGATCACCCGCCGTCGCTGCGTGGACAGCCGCCGCAGCTCGGACCCGGAGAGCTGGCGCTGCGCGGAGCGCAGGGCGTCGCCGAGCCCGAGCAGGGCCGTGACCTCCTCGGACTTCTCGCGGACGAGCATGTTCACCAGCCAGGCCGACACGGTCGGCTTGCGCAACCGGCCGACGGCCGCCGCGAGCTCGCGGTCTCCGGCCTCACGGGCGCGGGCGACGTGCTCGCTGCGGGCCGCGGTGAACTCGCCCGGATCGAGCCCGTACAGCTCGTCGGCGATGTCGTCGAGGTCCACCGGCCTACTATGCACCGCTCGGTCAGAGGGTGATGTTCTCCCCCGTCGCCTGGTCGAAGAGGGCGATCTTCGCCGGATCGAACCACAGCTGCACGGGCCGGCCCTTCGCGACGCCGGACTCGGCGGGCAGCCGCGCGACCATCGACCCGCCGGCGAGGTCGGCGACGCCGACGTCGGCCGCCAGGTCGTCGAGGTCGCTCGAATGCAGGTCCGGGGACTCGACGGTGAAGTACGCGTACTTGTCCGACCCCATCGACTCGAGCACGTCGACGTCCACGGTGAAGGTCGTACCCTGCTCACGCTGGGCCGGGTCCAGGAGCGCGGCGTCCTCGAAGTGTTCGGGCCGGACGCCGACGACGACGTCACGTCCCGGATTGTGCTTCTGCACGGCCGCCCACCGCTCGGCCGGCAGGGTGAAGTCGCCGATCACGGTGCGCACGCCGTTCGACTCGAGCTGGCCGGCCAGGAAGTTCATCGACGGAGAGCCGATGAATCCGGCCACGAACAGGTTTCTCGGCCGGTCGTAGAGCTCCTGGGGCGCGCCGATCTGCTGCACCAGCCCGCCGCGGAGGACGACCACCCGGTCGCCGAGGGTCATCGCCTCGGTCTGATCGTGGGTGACGTACACCGTGGTGGTGCCCAGCCGTTTCTGGAGGCGGGCAATCTCGGTGCGCATCTGCACCCGCAGCTTGGCATCGAGGTTGGACAGCGGCTCGTCCATGAGGAACGCCTTGGGGTTGCGCACGATCGCGCGGCCCATCGCCACCCGCTGACGCTGCCCGCCGGACAGATTCGACGGTTTGCGGTCGAGATGGTCCGTCAGGTCGAGGATCTTGGCGGCCTCGGTGACCTTCCGCTCGATCTCGTCCTTGGGCATCTTGGCGAGGGTGAGCGGGAAGGCGATGTTCTCCCGCACCGTCATGTGCGGGTACAACGCGTACGACTGGAACACCATCGCGATGTCCCGGTCCTTGGGCGCCTTCTCGTTGACCCGCTCGCCGCCGATGCGCAACTCGCCGGAGGAGATGTCCTCGAGCCCGGCGATCATGTTCAGCGTCGTCGACTTCCCGCAGCCCGAGGGACCGACCAGGATGATGAACTCCCCGTCGGCGATCGTCACGTCCACGTCGCTGACCGCCTTCGCCCCGTCGGGGTAGAGCTTGGTCACCTTGTCCAGCACGATTTCAGCCATCTGGGTCATCCCTTCACTGCGCCGGACGTCAGGCCGGCCACGATGCGACGTTGGAAGATCAGCACGAACACGATGATCGGGATGGTGATGACCACCGCGGCCGCCGCGATCGAGCCGGTGGGCTCCTCGAACTGCGAGGCCCCGGTGAAGTTGGCGATCGCCGCGGGCGCGGTGATGGACCGCTCGGTGGAGGTCAGCGAGATCGCGAACAACAGGTCGTTCCAGCAGAAGATGAACACCAGGATCGCGGCGGTGACGATGCCCGGCGCCGCCAGCGGCGCCACCACCTTCCGGAACGCCTGCCCGGGCGTGGCGCCGTCCATCTTGGCGGCCTTCTCGAGCTCCCACGGGATCTCCTTGAAGAACGCCGAGAGCGTGTAGATCGCCAGGGGCAGGGAGAAGGTGATGTACGGGATGATCAGGCCGGCCCACGTGTCGAACAGCCCGAGTTTGCGGATGATGTCGAAGAGCGGGCTGACGAGGGAGATCTGCGGGAACATCGCGATCAGCAGCGCCACGCCGACGAGGATCTTCTTGCCCGGGAAGTCGAGCCGCGCGATGGCGTAGGCCGCCATGGTGCCGATGACCACCGCGACCACCGTCGCGATCAGCCCGATACCGATGGAATTGATCAGTGCGCTGGTGAACGCGTCGGTGCGGAAGATCCCGCGGTAGTTGTCGAGTGTCCACTCCCGGGGAATGAACCGGCCGTCCTTGATGGTGCCGGCCGGCTTGAAGGACAGGCTGGCGATCCACACGACGGGGATCAGCGCGTACAGCAGGACGAGCAGGTTCACCACCGACCAGCTCAGCTTGCGGCGCGGGGTCTCGGTCGTCGTCATGTCACCGTTTCCCTTCCGGATCGGAGCCCGGTGCGGACGCCCCGAACAGCTTGATGAACACGAACGCGATGATGGCCACGCACAGGAAGATCAGGACGCTGATCGCCGACCCGATCCCGAGGTTGAACGCCTTGAACAGGTTGTCGTATCCGAGGATCGACACCGAGCCCGTGCCGTTGGATCCGCGCGTGAGGACGTAGATGTTGTCGAAGATGCGGAAGGCGTCGAGGGTGCGGAACAGCAGGGCCACCAGGATCGCCGGCTTCATCAGCGGCACGATGATCCTGGTCAGCCGCGTCCATGCGCCGGCGCCGTCGACCTGGGCGGCGCGCAGCAGATCGTCCGGAACGAGGGCCAGCCCGGCGAGCAGCAGCAGCGCCATGAACGGGGTGGTCTTCCACACCTCGGCGAGCACGATGATCGCCAGCGACGGAAGCTGCTGCGTCAGTGGGGCACTGCCCTCGGGCAGGAGATTCGCGAGGTAACCGGTGCCCGGCGTCCACGCGTAGTACCAGCTGTAGGCCGCGGCGACGGTGACGATGCCGTACGGGATCAGCACCACGGTGCGGACGGTGCCCTTGCCGACGATGGTGCGGTGCATGATCAGCGCCAGTGTCAGGCCGAGGACGAACTCGATCGCCACCGACACGACGGTGATCCCGGCGGTCACGGCGAACGCCTGCCACCAGAACGCGTCGGTGAGGACCGAGACGTAGTTGGCCAGTCCGACGAACTCGCGTTCGTCGGGGAACCGCAGGTCGTACCGTTGCAGGCTCAGCCAGACCGCGTACCCCACCGGGTAGGCCGTGACGGCGAGCATCAGCAGCGCCGCGGGTGCGACGAGCCACAGCCCGAGCCGGCGTTCGGCCTTCTTCCCTTCGGAGAGAAGGGCTTTCTCGCGCCGGGACGGTGCGGTCCGGGCGCCCTCGGCCGGCGGGACGGGTCTGGTTGCGGGCGTGGTGGTCACGGGATCAGCCCTTCCGAATTGACCGCCTTGCGAACCTGTTCCGCGAGTTCGTCGACCGTGCGCGGCGGATCGATCCGGTCGACCGGGTTGAGCGTGGCGGTGATGAGCGTCGAAATGCTCTGGTAGGCGGGCGAAACCGGGCGCACCGCCGCGTTCTCGAGGCTCTCGCGCACCTCCCGCCACACGGGATACGCCTGCTGGAACTCCGGGTCGTCGTAGAGCGAGGCGAGAGTGGGCGGAACGCCGCCGTCGACGGCGTTGTTGCGCTGGTTCTCCTCGTTGCGCAGGCACTGCATCGCCTCGAACGCCAGGTCGGGGTTGCGGCTGGTGCGGGCGACAGCGATGTTGAACCCGCCGATGGTGACCCGTGCGGGCGTGCCGGCGATCACCGCCGGGTACGGCGCGGGGAGGAAGTTCTGCTCGCCGTTCACCGTCAGCACCGTGTTTCCGGTGTTCTCGGCGGTCACGTTGCCGTTGTCGTCGATGGAGGGCAGGAAGCCTTTCTCGGCGTTCTCGAGGATGCCGGGGTAGACGAACGGCCAGTTCACCTGGAAGGCGGCCTTGCCGCTCTCCATGCCCAGGCGGGCGGCGGCCTCGTCGGACTGGTTCAGCGACGGGTCCGCACCGGGCGCCGTCGCCACGCGCTTCATGATGTCGAGGGCCGTCACGGCGGCGTCACCGTCGGCCACGGTGACGGTGGTGCCGTCCTCGGCGACGACGGATCCGCCCGCGCTGGCGAGCAGGGTGTTGAACCACACCATCAGGCCCTCGTACTGGCGGGCCTGTACCCCGATCCAGCTGGGCCGGCCCTCGTCCGCGAGCCCGCTCGCGATGTCGATCATCTCGTCCCACGTCTGCGGCGGGCGGCCGCCGGGCATCAGGTCCTTGCGGTACCAGAGCAACTGGGTGTTCGTGTTCAGCGGAGCCGCGTACAGGGTGTCCTGCCACGTCGCCGAGGCCAGCGGCCCGGCGAGGGTGCCCTCGGACACCGAGGCCGCGACGTCCGGCGGCAGCGGCAGCGCCCATCCCGCCTCGGCGAACTCGGCCGTCCATACCACGTCGAGGGTCATCAGGTCCAGCGTGTCGTCATCGCCGGTGAGCCGCCGCGCGAGCTGCAGCCGCTGGTCGTCGGCGCCCTTCGGCAGGGTGCGCTGCTCGATCGTGTACCTGCCGCCGGCGGCGGCCGTGCAGTTCGCCGCCGCGGCGGCGTACTGCTCCGCACCGTCGGCGGCGGTGTAGAAACTCAGTACCGTCCCGCTGGACTCGCTGCCGCACGCCGCGACCGACGACAGCGCGAGCACCGCCGCGGCACCCACCAGTCCGACCCTCACCGCCCGTCTCCGCACCGCAGCCTCCGCCCGTCGTCCAGCGCGACGGTGACTTCCGTCACACTTGGTGCGAACGTAACGCACCGGGCGCCGGCGCGCGACCCAACTGCCGCCCGGAGCGGAACTGTGATCGAACGGTTTACAACGCGAGCTTGGCGAGCAGGTCCCGGGCCCGTTCGGCGTTGCGCGGCGCGCACAGCACGTCGTAACGGCCGGCCACCAGCTGCATCGTCGACGAGAAGTCACGCTGGCCGCGCGTCGCGGCGTACGGGATCGTCGTGGAGATCAGGCCGAAGACGATGCCGCCGACCATGCCGACGAGCAGGGGGCCGAGGAAGTCGGTCGAGAAGATCCCGAGCAGCAGGCCGAAGAACAGACCGAGCCAGGCGCCGGAGGCGATGCCGCCCCCGATCACCTTCGCCCACGTCAACCGGCCGGTGACCCGCTCGACCTGCATGAGGTCGACGCCCACGATGGTGACGTCCTCGACCGGGAAGGACTGGTCCGAGAGGTGGTCGACAGCCCGCTGCGCATCGGCGTAGGTGGTGTACGAACCGACCGGCCAGCCGCTCGGCGGAGTCGGCAGGCCCGGCGTGGCGCGTCCCGGCTGTCCGAGGGGGTTGGTCATCTTCGGCTCCTTCTCGTGACTGCGCGCCCCGATCCGGCGCACCTGTCCATTCTGCCCGTGTGCGCCTTCGGCGCCGGTGCGTCCTTTGGGTTGTTTCCGCCGCCCGAAGGACGCACCGGCGGCGCAGCCGCCTACTGCGGCGGCTCGAACTTCGTGGTGCGGGTCATCCCGGCCGCCCGGCCCTTCGCGGAGATCACCAGCGCCATCTTGCGGCTGGCCTCGTCGATCATCTCGTCCCCGAGCATCGCGGCGCCGCGCGCGCCGCCGGCCGCGGAGGTGTGCCACTCGTAGGCGTCGAGGATCATCTCGGCCTTGTCGTAGTCCTCCTGCCGCGGGCTGAAGACCTCGTTCGCGGCGTCGATCTGGCTGGGGTGCAGCACCCACTTGCCGTCGAAGCCGAGGGCAGCGGTCCGCTGCGCCGAGCGCCGGAACGCCTCGACGTCGCGGATCTGCAGGTACGGCCCGTCGATCGCCTGCAGGCCGTGGGCCCGGGCCGCCATGAGGATGGTCATGAGGATGTGGTGGTAGGCGTCGCCGCGGTCGTAGCCGTCGGGCTGCTCACCGACGACGAGGGTGCGCATGTTGATGCTCGCCATGAAGTCGGCCGGGCCGAACACCAGGGTCCGGACGCGCGGGCTCGCCGTGGCGATGGCGTTGATGTTGGTCAACCCGAGTGCGTCCTCGATCTGCGGTTCGATGCCGATGCGGCCCACCTCGAGGCCGTGGGCCTTCTCCACCTGGGTCAGCAGCAGATCGAGCGCCTGCACGTGGCTCGCGTCGGGGACCTTCGGCAGCAGGATCGCGTCGAGGTGCGCGCCGGCGCCGCCCACCACGGTGGCGACGTCGAGGTAGGTGGCGTCGGTCGTCCAGTCGTTGACCCGCACCACCTTCAGCTGCTCGCCCCATCCGTCCTCGTTGAGGGCCTCGACGATCGTCGTGCGGGCCTGCTCCTTCGCCAGCGGGGAGACGGCGTCCTCGAGGTCGAGGAACACCTCGTCGGCGGCGAGGCCCTTGGCCTTGTCGATCATCTTGCGGCTGCTGCCGGGAACGGCGAGCACGGACCTTCGGGGCCTGAAGTCGAACGACATGGGCTGGGCAGACCTCCGTGTTCCGAAATCGACGACCGCACGTTCTAGCCTGACCATCATGGCAGCAGTGAGCAAGGTATTCGCGGCGAGGCTCGCCGGTCTGGTGGTCCTCGGGCCCGACGGCGAGTCGATCGGCCGGGTGCGCGATGTCGTGCTCACCATCCGGATCGGCCGGCAGCAGCCCCGGGTGCTCGGCCTGGTCGTCGAACTGCCAACGCGCAAGCGAATATTCGTGCCGATGCTGCGGGTGACGGCGATCGAGCCGGGCGCCGTCACCCTGAACACCGGCAACGTGAGCCTGCGCCGGTTCACGCAGCGGCCGACCGAGGTGCTGGCGCTCGCGCAGGTGCTCGATTCGAAGGTCCGGGTCGACGATCCCGAGCTGGGCGAGCTCGCGGGCGTGGACGTGGTCGTCGTCGACCTCGGCATCGAACTGACCCGCACCCGGGACTGGCTGGTCTCGCGGGTGGCCGTGCGCGCGCACCGCGGCCGGCTGGGCCGGAGGTCCGCGATCCACGTCGTGGACTGGCAGCACGTGCACGGTCTGACCTACACCAACCTCGGGATGCCCGGCCAGGGCGTCTCGCAGCTGCTGCTGCAGTTCGAGGACATGCGCGCCGCCGACGTCGCGAACGCGCTCCGCGAGCTGCCGGAGAAGCGCCGGCACGAGGTGGCGGTCGCGCTGGACGACGAGCGGCTCGCCGACGTCGTGCAGGAGCTGCCCACCGACGACCAGACCGATCTGCTGATGCACCTCGAGGTGGAACGCGCCGCGGACCTGCTCGAGGCGATGGATCCCGACGACGCCGCGGATCTGCTCGGTGAGCTGCCCGACTCGGAGGCCGAGTCGCTGCTCCGCCTGATGGATCCGGAGGATTCGGAGCCGGTGCGGCGGTTGCTCGAGCACTCCCCCGACACCGCCGGCGGCCTGATGACCCCCGAGCCGGTGGTGCTCACCCCGGCGACGACGGTGGCCGAGGCGCTGGCCCGGGTCCGCGACCCGGACCTCACGCCGGCGCTCGCGTCGATGGTGTTCGTGGTGCGGCCGCCCACCGCGACCCCGACGGGCAAGTATCTGGGCTGCGTGCACCTGCAGCAGCTGCTCCGGGAGCCGCCGGCCGGCCTGGTGGGCGGGATCGTCGACAACGACCTGCCGCGACTGGACCCGGACGACTCGCTCACCGCGGTCACCCGGTACTTCGCGACGTACAACCTGGTGTGCGGGCCCGTGCTGGACGACGAGGGGCACCTGCTCGGTGCCGTGACGGTCGACGACGTGCTCGACCACCTGCTGCCCGAGGACTGGCGCGAGGAGGAGGCCGACGATGAGTGACCGTTCCGCCGTGGCCCGGCAGCGCCTCGACACCCCCCGCACCGGCCGCTTCCGGGTCAACTTCGACGTCGAGGCCGTCGGGCGCGTCAGCGAGTCGATCGCCCGGTTCCTCGGCACCGGACGCTATCTGGCCATCCAGACCGTCGTGGTGATCGTGTGGATCCTGCTCAACGTCTTCGCCGTCGCGCTGCAGTGGGACCCGTACCCGTTCATCCTGCTGAACCTCGCGTTCTCCACGCAGGCCGCGTACGCCGCGCCGCTGATCCTGCTCGCCCAGAACCGGCAGGAGAACCGGGACCGGGTCTCCCTCGAGGTGGACCGGGCCCGCGCCGCCCAGACCAAGGCGGACACCGAGTTCCTCGCGCGTGAGCTGGCGGCGCTGCGGCTGGCCGTCGGCGAGGTGGCCACCCGCGACTATCTGCGCCGCGAACTCGACGATCTGCGCGCACTGCTGATCGAGCCGGAAGAGGAGGACACGGCAACGACGACGGCCGGAAAACCGCGCCCTCCCCGCCGCTGAGACGTGACTCGCTGTAACGTTCATCACAGCCGGTCGATGGTGTCGGTGGGGTAACGGTCCGCGACGAGTAGGTCTGTGGGGTGATGGCGTGCGCTGGCAGGGTCTGATCGCGGTGCCGGTGGTGCTCGGCGCGGGGTTCGCGGCGGTCGCGTCGTCGCCGGCGACGGTCGCCGCGACGGAGAACACGGAGCCGGTCGTCGTGACGGCGGCGGACGGCAGCACCGGGATCGGGGTACTGCCGGCGGATCCGGCGACGACGCGGCCCGTGCGCGGAGCCGCGAGCACGGCTCCCGATCCCGCCGCGGACCTACCGCCCGCGGTCACGGTCGCTCCCGGACAGCCGTCACCCGTGATGGCCGGTGAGGGCCCCCTGGCGATCCCCGAACTGGTGCTCTACGCGTACCGGGCGGCCGAGATGCAGCTAGCGATCAGCGAGCCCGGGTGCGCGCTGCCGTGGCATCTGCTCGCGGCGATCGGACGGATCACCTCGCAGCACGCCGATTCGGGACGCACCGACGTGCTCGGCACCCTCACCACCGCGCGCGTGGCCCCCGGGACCGGCAGGCTCGGGCCGATGCAGCTGCCCCCGGCGGTGTGGTCGCAGTTCTCGGCGGACGGCAATGCGGATGGCGCCGCCGACCCGCAGAACGTCTTCGACGCCACCCTGGCGGCCGGCACCTGGCTGTGCTCGGACGACGCTCGCCTCGCCGAGCCCGACGCCCGCGCCCGGGCAGCGGCCCGGTTCGACCCGTCGCCCGAGTTCGTCTCCAACGTGCAGGCCTGGTCGGCCGCCTACGAGAAGGGCGCCGCGGTCTCGCCGGGGATCGTCGTGCCACCCCCGATGCCGTCGGCCACGCCGGCCGTTCCGGCCTTGCCGAACACCGTCGACGTCGCCGAGACCGTCCCGGCTCCCGTCGCCGGTACCACCGGTGCGCCCCCACCGGG
>NZ_PCZU01000069.1:0-8980 GCF_002887785.1 Rhodococcus sp. ENV425 | reverse complement strand
GGCGGCGGCGCAGCAGCGCCCGCATCTGTTCGGCGTCGAGCAGCCCGGGAAGCCCCAGGTAGTCGGCTTCCTCCTCGCTGCCGGCGAACGTCGCCGTGCCGAACGAGGAGCCGTCGTAGATCACCTGGTCGAGCTCGGCGTCGGCGCCGAGCGCGGTGAACGCCTTCTCCTCCTCGCCGGGTTCGTCCTTGCGCCGGTTGGCGTCGGCGAGCAGGTCGTCGTCGAAGCCCTCCTTCTCGCGGTGGGGCTTGCCGAGCACGTGGTCCCGTTGGGCCTCGAGCTGGCTGGCGAGATCGAGCAGCACCGGCACGGACGGCAGGAACACGCTCGCGGTCTCGCCCTTGCGGCGCGATCGCACGAACCGGCCGATGGCCTGGGCGAAGAACAGCGGCGTCGACGCGCTGGTGGCGTACACGCCCACCGCGAGCCGCGGCACGTCGACGCCTTCGGACACCATTCGCACCGCCACCATCCAGCGCTGGGTGCTCGCATCGAACTCCGAGATGCGCCCGGAGGCCGTCGGGTCGTCGGACAGGACGAGTGCGGGCGCCTCGCCGGTGAGCTGCTCGAGGATCCTGGCATACGCGCGGGCCACCGTCTGGTCGCTGGCGATGACCAATCCGCCCGCGTCGGGCATCCCGCCCTGGCGCAGCTGCTCGAGCCGCGTGTTGGCGGCGGTGAGGACGGCCGGGATCCAGTCGCCGGCGGGATCGAGCGCGGTCCGCCACGCCCGGGCGGTCTGCTCGGCGCTGAGTGGCTCGCCGAGCCGCGCCGAGTACTCCTCCCCCGCGCTGTTGCGCCACCGGGCTTCACCGGAGTACGCGAGGAACACCACCGGGCGCACGACGCCGTCGGCGAGCGCGTCGGCGTAGCCGTACGCGTGGTCGGCCCTGGACTGCATGAGACCGTCGGCGTTCGGTTCGTACACCACGAACGGGATGGCGCTGTCGTCGCTGCGGAACGGTGTTCCGGTCAGGGCGAGGCGGCGGGTGGCGTCGCCGAACGCCTCCCGGATGCCCTCGCCCCAGCTCTTGGCGTCGCCGCCGTGGTGGATCTCGTCGAGGATCACCAGGGTGCGGCGCGCCTCGGTGCGGACCCGATGCTTGAACGGATGCGAGGCGACCTGTGCATAGGTCACCACGACGCCGTGGAAGTCGCTCGACGTCTGGCCCGTGGAGTTGGTGAAGTTCGAGTCCAGCGCGATGCCGGAGCGGGCGGCCGAGGCGGCCCACTGGTGCTTGAGGTGCTCGGTCGGGGCGACGACCGTCACCTGGTCGACGGTGCGGTCGCGCAGCAGCTCGCTCGCGACGCGCAGCGCGAACGTGGTCTTACCGGCGCCCGGGGTCGCGACGGCGAGGAAATCCCGCGGACCCGTCGCGAGGTACTTCGTGAGGGCCCGGCGCTGCCAGGCGCGCAGCTGTCCGGCGGGGGCGGAGGACGCTGTTCCGAGGGTCTCGGTGCTCACCGGCTACTCGTGCTCCTTCTCCGGTCGTGCAGGTGGTTTCGCTCTACGGCGACGTCGCCGGGCGGCGAACGGGCACCGCCGTGCGGTCGCCGGGCGGGCGACGGCCGTCGAGCAGCCTATCCCGGCCCGCGAGCCCGGCCCGCATCCGAACCGCCGTCCGTGACGCGGGCGACAGGAGACGATCATGACAGAATTCGCGGTCCCGTCGGCCCGCCGCCGCGCACCGCGGCGTGTCGTCAGGAATGCTGGAAGTACCCATGAGCGAGATATCCCCACCGGCCGGATCCACCGCCGCATCGAGCCCGCGACGGCGGCCGGTGCATCGCGGCCTACAGGTGATCGCCCGCACGGCGACCAAGGCATGGGACGACTCCATCTTCAGCAAGGCCGCAGCCGCCGCCTTCTGGCAGACGCTGTCGCTGCCCCCGCTGCTGCTGGGCCTGCTGGGCAGTCTCGGGTACGTGGCCGGGTGGTTCGGGCCGGACACGGTGGAGATCATCCAGTCCAAGATCGTCACGTTCAGCCGCACGATGTTCAGCGAGAGCGTCGTCGACGACATCATCGGGCCCACGGTGCAGGACGTGCTGCTGCGGGGACGCGCCGACGTGATGTCCCTCGGGTTCCTGCTGTCGCTCTGGGCGGGTTCGTCGGCGATCTCGACGTTCGTGGACTCGATCGACGAGGCACACGACCAGCACGATCACCGGCATCCCGTCTGGCAGCGGTTCTTCGCGCTGCTGCTGTACGTGGTGTTCCTCGTGCTGGCGGTGTTCACGCTGCCACTCGTCGCGCTCGGGCCGACCATGATCGGACGCGCGCTGCCAGCGGCGTGGTACGACCTCGGCACCCGGCTGCTGGACACGTTCTACTACCCCGGCGTGGGACTGCTGCTGCTCGTGGGCCTGACGACGCTGTACAAGGTGGCGCTGCCGAGATCGCTGCCGTGGCATCGGCTGCTGGGCGGCGCGATCCTCGCGGGCACGTTCTTCATGGCGTCGAGCGCGGGACTGCGCTGGTATCTGCGGTGGGTCTCCGGGACCGGCTACACCTACGGCGCGCTCGCCACCCCGATTGCGTTCCTGCTGTTCACCTTCTTCCTCGGCTTCGCCGTCGTGCTGGGTGCCGAGTTCAACGCGACCGTGCAGGAGTTCTGGCCCGCCCGCGAGACCCGCATCGAGCAGATGCGCCGGTGGCTGGCCGAACGGGCCGCCGCGGCGCCCTCGCCGGCGGCGGCCGCAGTGACCGGCCTGACCCGGCGGCTCGGGACGGCGCCGATCCCG
Organism: Rhodococcus sp. ENV425; assembly: GCF_002887785.1. Lineage (NCBI taxonomy): Bacteria > Bacillati > Actinomycetota > Actinomycetes > Mycobacteriales > Nocardiaceae > Rhodococcus > Rhodococcus sp. ENV425. Next base: position 6,235 of record NZ_PCZU01000069.1, on the reverse strand, counting down.
ATCCGGCTACCGGACATCATGCGGCCGGACCAGCGGGAACCGGAGTCGTGCCCCGTGGACGCTCCGCACCCGCGCGCAGCGGAGAAGGCCGCCGGCGAACACGTCCCGGCGGCTCCGGACGAGACCGTCGATCAGTCGCCCCTGCGCAGGCCCTCGTAGACCTTCTTGCACTCCGGGCACACCGGTGACCCCGGTTTCGGGGAGCGCGTCACCGGGAAGACCTCGCCGCACAGCGCGACGACGTGGGTGCCCATGACCGCGCTCTCGGCGATCTTGTCCTTCTTGACGTAGTGGAAGAACTTGGGAGTGTCGTCGTCGGTGGTTTCGTCGGTGGTGGTATCCGGCCGTTCCTTGATGTCGGTGCTCACCGTTACATGATGCCGCACCCTCGATGCGGATGCGCATGTGCATTCCGCGCGCGCGAGTGGGACAGTAGAGGGATGTCGAGAACTCCGGGTTTCAATGGGGACTACGACGACGGGTCACCCGAGAAACCGGTTCTGATCACCGAGGCGGCGTTGTCGCTGGAGGACCAGCACCGTGCGCGGGTCCGCAAGTACCTCACGCTCATGTCCTTCCGCATCCCCGCCATGATCCTCGCCGCCCTCGCGTACGCGGCGTTCGCCAATCCCTGGCTCTCGGTGGGCATCCTCGCCCTGTCCGTCCCGTTGCCGTGGGTGGCGGTGCTCATCGCCAACGATCGGCCGCCGCGGTCGAAGGACGAGCCCAGCCGCTGGGACGGCCGCGGGGACGGGACCACCGCCCTGGAGGGCCCGCAGCCCCGCATCATCGAGGGCTGACCCGGCTCCCGGTCCCCCGGCGACGCGGCCTCGGGGTGCTGCCAGAATGCGGGGGTGGACCGCGACCTGCTGCTTTCGATCTGCCCCCCGTTGCGCACGGCGCTGACGCGCGCCCGGTTCGACACCGACACGCTGCTCGAGCTGCTCGGCCCCGACGCGCACGCCGCGCTCGGCCGGGGCGAGCCCGTGCCGGTGCGGCGGGCCGCGACGGGCGGTGGGGATCTCGGCACCCTCGTGCGCCTGTTCCTGGTGTGCGACACGCTGCCTGCTGCGGAGGTGGCCGCGGCGCTCGCCCCGGTCGACGTGGCGACGGCGATCGCGGCCGGGCTGCTCGAACGCGACGGCGACGGCGTGCGCGCGGCGCTGGATCTGCGACCGCTCGACGCCGGCACCGGCACCCGCTGGATGCTGTCGGACCTCGACGGGGCGATGCGCCCCCGGCCCACCCGCGAGGACCACGTGCTCGGGGTCGGGCACGCCTCGCTGTCGCTGCTGCAGGCCATGCCCACCGACCCGGTCGGCTCGGTGCTGGACCTGGGCACCGGCTGCGGCGTACAGGCCGTGCGCGCCACCGACTTCGCCGGCACCGTCACCGCCACCGACGTCAACCCGCGGGCACTGGATCTGGCCGCCGCCACGGCCGCGCTCAACGAGGTCGAGGTCGAACTGCTCGAGGGATCGTGGTTCGAGCCGGTGGCCGGCCGCCGCTTCGACCGGATCATCGCGACCCCGCCGTTCGTGGTGAGCACCGGACGGGTCGAGCACACCTACCGGGACTCGGGCCTGGACCTCGACGGCGCGAGCGAGCTGATGGTCTCCCGCGCCGCCGAGCACCTGAACCCGGGTGGGACCGCGGCGATGCTGGCCTCGTGGGTGCACGTCGAGGACGAGGACTGGCGACGCCGGATCGCCTCCTGGCTGCCCGCCCACGGGGTCGATGCGTGGATCGCGCAGCGCGACGTCGCCGACCCGGCCCTCTACGTGGGGACGTGGCTGCGTGACGGCGACGCCGACCCGCGGGATCCGGCGGTGGCGGCGCGCGCCGAGGCCTGGCTGGACCACTTCGAGCGGCACCGGGTCGAGGGCATCGGCTTCGGGTTCGTCTACCTGCGGCGCACCGACGCGCCCAGCGACGTGCTCGCCGAGGACCTGCGGCACGGCTTCACCGACCCGCTCGGGGCGGAGGCCGTCGGCTACTTCGAGCGGCTGGCGTGGTTGCGCGACCACGATGTCCTCGAGGCGCGGTTCGTCGTCCGGCCCGACACCGCCCTGGAGCGCGTGTACCTGCCGGGTGCGGACGGCTGGCGGCAGGTGGTGACGCGCGTGCACCGCGGCGGCGGCCCGAACTGGCAGCACGAGGTGGACGATCCCGCAGCGGCCCTGCTGGCGGGGATGCGGGCCGACGGCCTGCCGCTGTCGGAGCTGGTGGCGCTGCTCGCCGCCGCGCACGACGAGGACGAGCAGGCGCTGGCCGGGCAGGCGGTCCCCCTGGTGCAGGCGCTCGTCCGGCACGGACTCGTCGAACCCGTCCGGTAGGGCGGCCCGGCGGGCCGGAAAGTTACCCGCCGGTTCCCCCGGTGGTGTGTTCTCAGCAACTTCTCAGGACCTGTTCGCCATATACGCAGGTCAGGGCGGTTCCCACGGAGGAACCCCGGGAACTTTCCCAGGGGTCCTGCGCGTTGAACGCATCGAGACACCACCGATGAGGAGGCACGTCATGGCACGCCCCGATACCACCGCCCGCGTCGATTCCGACCTCGACAGCCAGAGCCCGGCCGCGGACCTGGTCCGCGTCTATCTGAACGGGATCGGCCGCACGGCCCTGCTGAGCGCTGCGGACGAGGTGGAACTGGCCAAGCGGATCGAGGCCGGCCTGTACGCCCAGCATCTGCTGGAGACCAAGAAGCGGCTCACCGCCGCGAAGAAGCGCGACCTGGCGATCGTCGTGCGTGACGGTCAGGCCGCCCGCAGTCACCTGCTCGAGGCGAATCTGCGTCTGGTCGTGTCCCTGGCCAAGCGCTACACCGGCCGCGGCATGCCCCTGCTGGACCTGATCCAGGAGGGCAACCTCGGCCTGATCCGCGCCATGGAGAAGTTCGACTACGCCAAGGGCTTCAAGTTCTCGACCTACGCCACCTGGTGGATCCGGCAGGCCATCACCCGCGGCATGGCCGACCAGAGCCGCACGATCCGGCTCCCCGTCCACCTCGTCGAGCAGGTCAACAAGCTGGCCCGGATCAAGCGGGAACTGCATCAGCAGCTCGGCCGGGAGGCGACCGACGAGGAACTGTCCGCGGAGTCCGGTATCCCGGTCGAGAAGATCGGCGACCTGCTGGACCACAGCCGCGACCCGGTGAGCCTGGACATGCCGGTCGGCAACGACGAGGAGGCCCCGCTCGGCGACTTCATCGAGGATGCCGAGGCGACGTCCGCGGAGAACGCGGTGATCGCCGGGTTGCTGCACAGCGACGTGCGCAGCGTCCTGGCCACCCTGGACGAGCGCGAGCAGCAGGTGATCCGGCTGCGCTACGGCCTCGACGACGGCCAGCCCCGCACCCTCGACCAGATCGGCAAGCTGTTCGGCCTCTCCCGTGAGCGGGTCCGCCAGATCGAGCGGGAAGTGATGGGCAAGCTCCGCGAGGGCGATCGCGCCGAACGCCTCCGCGCCTACGCCAGCTGACCGGGCAGTCGGCCGGACGATCCCCGAGAACCGGGCTGGGTTCTCGGGGATCTTCGCGTCCGCGGACCGCCGCGGCCGTCAGCGCAGCCGGCGGGGGCCGAGGTCAGCGCAGCCGGCGGGGGCCGAGGTCTAGGGGGTGCGGCTCGGGGCCGATCCGCAGGTGCGCGTCGGTGATCTCCGCGCCCGTGGGAGACGCGAGGACCGGTTCGCACGCGATCTCCCGCACCTCCGGCAGATCGTCGGCGAGAGCGGAGATGCGCTGGACCAGGTCGACGAGCGCGGCCTTGCTGACCGGCTCGGTGTTGCGGTATCCGGACAGCAGCGGCGCCGCCTTGGGTGCGTCTATCAGCTCGACCGCCTCGTCCTCGGTGACCGGTAGGACCCGGAAAGCGCGGTCGCCGAGCAGGTCGGAGATGACCCCGGCGAGACCGAACGAGATCAGCGACCCGAACGACGGGTCGTCCTGCACCTGCACGACGCAACCGATGCCCTTGGTGGCCATCTTCTGCACGTGCAGCAACGGCTCCCCGGAGACCGCGGCGAGGTCACGGTACGCGATCCGCACCGCCTCGGGCCCGAGCAGATCCAGCCGCACCCCGCTCAGGTCCGGCCGGTGCCGCCAGTGGGCGCCGGTCGCCTTCACCGCGACGGGGAACCCGATCTCCTCCGCGGCGGCGACGGCCTCGTCGGCCGTGGTCACCGCCCGGAACTCGGCGATGTGCACGCCGTAGCACGCGAGCAGCAGCGCCGCCTCGGTGTCCGAGAGCCAGCGTCCCTCCGGCGACGTCGCCAGCCACCCTTCGACCAGGGTGCGGGCCTTGTCGGCTTCGATGCCCGCCGGACGGACGACCTGGGACGCCGGACGGCTGCGCCACTTGGCGTACCGCCACGCCCGGGCCAGCGCGAGCGCCGCCCGCTCGGGCCCCGGATACGACGGCACCGAACCCCGGGTGGGGTGGCCGTCCGGTCCGCGCACGGCGAGCACGTCGGGCAGGCCCTCGGTGGCGAGGAACGTCGTCAGCACCGGCTTGTCGGTGCCGGCGACGGCGTCGCGCAGGGCCTGCGCGTACGGCTCGACCGTCACGGCGACCGGGGGCACGAACACCGCGATCACCGCGTCGACATCGGCCGCCTCGAGCGCGTGGGCGACGGCTGCCGCGAACTGTTCCGGCGAGGCCGCCGCCCCCAGATCGACGGGTTCACCGACGTGCAGGCCCTCGCTGCGGGCGGCGTCGACGGCGAGCACGCCGAGGGCCGTGGAGTTGCCCACCACCGCGACGCGGGGGCCGGCGGGCAGCGGCTGGTAGCCGAACAACAGGGCGGAGTCGAACAACTGCGCGATCGAACCCACCTGCACGACGCCGGCCTGCTCGAACAGGTCCCGCACGATGGTGTCGTCCATCTCCCCCGTGCGGGCCGCGAGGACCGGGGGCACGGCGTGGCGGCCGCTCTTGACGGCGACGATCGGCTTGCTGCGGGCCACGCGCCGCGCGATACGCGAGAACTTGCGCGGATTGCCGAAGCTCTCGAGATACAGCAGCACCACCTCGGTGGCCGGATCGGTGTCCCAGTACTGCAGCAGGTCGTTGCCCGACAGGTCGGCGCGGTTGCCGGCAGAGACGAACGAGGACAGGCCGACGCCGGTCTTGGCCGCCTCGTCGAGGATCGCGATGCCCAGCGCGCCGGACTGGCAGAAGAAGCCGACGTTGCCGGCCGCGGGCAGCACGGGCGCGAGGGTGGCGTTGAGGCGGATCTCCGGATCGTTGTTGGCGACGCCGAGCGCGTTCGGCCCGATCAGCCGCATGCCGTGCGCCCGGGCCGCGTGGGCGAGGCGGCGTTCCGCGACCCGGCCCTCCGGACCGGTCTCGCCGAAGCCGGACGACACGACGAGCAACGCCTTGACGCCCTTGGCGAGGCAGTCGTCGAGCACCGCGTCGATGGCGTCGGCCGGGACCGCCGCGATCGCGAGGTCGATGTCGTCGGGGATGTCACGGACGGTCGGATAGGCCCGCACGCCACGCACCGAGCGGTGCTCGGCGTTGACCGGATAGACCGGGCCGGTGAAGCCGCTGCGCAGCATGTTGACCAGGACCGCGTTGCCGACCTTGCGGCTGTCGGTGGACGCGCCGATGACGGCGGCACTGCCCGGGCTGAGCAGGTTGCGAACGCTGCGGGCCTCGGCGGCGCGTTCGCGGGCGTTGCGCACCGACACCAGCGCCTCGGTGGGGTCGATGGCGAACTCGAGTCGCACCACGCCGCCCTCGAAACTGCGGCTGACCTGGTAGCCGGCCTCCCGGAACACGGTCACCATGTTGCGGTTCTCGGCCAGCACCTCCGCGACGAAGGTGTGGAGGCCGTTCTCGGCGGCGGCCCCGGCGAGGTGCTCGAGCAGGATCGGACCGAGGCCGCGGCCCTGGTGCGCGTCGGCGACGGTGAATGCGACCTCGGCGGACAGGCCGTCGCCCTCGGGCAGACCCTCGTAGCGGCCGACCGCGATGATCTCCCCGCCGAGCAGGGCCACGAACGCGACCCGCCGGTGGTGGTCGACGACGGTGAAGTTGAACAGGTCCCGTTTCGACATCGTCGGGTAGGGGCCGAAGTAGCGGAGATAGCGGGTGCGCTCGGAGAGTTTGCTGTGGAAGTCCACGAGCAGGTCCGCGTCCTCGGGGACGATGGGACGCAGGTGCACGGCCTTGCCGTCGGCGGCGAGGACGTCCGCCACCCAGTGCTTGGGGTAGTTGCGGGCGACGGCGAG
>NZ_PCZU01000068.1:0-9496 GCF_002887785.1 Rhodococcus sp. ENV425 | reverse complement strand
GTCCCCTCGCCGGTGCCCTAGCCGGCCGCCGGTCCCCTCGCCGGGGCCGTCACCGCCACCAACGCTCGAGGATGCGGGCTACCCCGTCCTCGGTGTTGGTGGCGGTGACCTCGTCCGCGGCCGCCTTCGTGTCCGGGTGCGCGTTCTCCATCGCGACCCCGTGGCGCGCCATCGACAACATCGGGATGTCGTTGGGCATGTCCCCGAACGCGACGATCCCGTCGGCCGCCACCCCCAGGTGCTCGGCCATCAGCTGCAGGCCCGACGCCTTCGTCACCCCCGAGGCGGAGATCTCGATCAGGCCGTTGTCCGTGGAATAGGTGACGTCCACCAGGCCGCAGAGCTGCGGGGCCAGCGCTTCGGCCATCTCGTGGCTCGTCGCCGACGCCATCCGGATCAGCAGCTTCACCGCCGGCTCGGCGATCACCTCGTGGTCGGCGAGCTCGGTGTTGTCCGGATTCAGCCACGCATGCTCGTAGCCGGGGGCGCTGACGAACTGCGGCGTCGCGGCGTCGTGGGCGCTCGCCCCGATCCGCTCGGCGGCCAGACCGCAGCCGGGCAGCACGCTGTTGGCGACGTCGGCAACCCAGGCCAGCTCGTCCGCGGAGAGCACGGCGGCGCTCAGGACCCGGTCGGCGGCGCTGTCGTAGAGCACCGCGCCGTTGGCGCACACCGCCATGGGCGCGAAGCCGAGTTGCTCGATCACCGGCGGAATCCATCGCGGCGGACGGCCGGTGGCCAGGACGAACGGCGTCCCGGAGGACACCACGGCCTGCACCGCCGCGCGGGTACGGTCCGAGACGCGCTCCTCGTCGTCGATGAGGGTGCCGTCGACGTCGGTGGCAACCAGGCTCGGCAGATCTCGGCTCACTTCGCCATTGTGCCGGTCCGCCGCGACACGGCGCATCCGGACGACCCGGGCGTCACCGCGCCGCGGGCCTCACCGCGGCTGTCGTCGTCACCGGTCGGTGCCGGCATCCTTCTGCGCCCGGCGGGCCTTGCGCGCGGCGGTGTCGGCGTCGTCGAGCGCCGTGGCCTCCGCGAGCGTGGGCGCGGTGCCGCCGAGCCGGGCGGGCACCCAGTACGCACCGGCTTCGTGGACGTAGCTGCCCTGCAGTTCCCGCAGCATGCGCTCCATCGTCTCGTGCAGCTCCGCGGTCAGCTCCGACGCCGACGCGTTCGGCGCGATGGGCTCGCCGACGGCGATCGAGATCGGCGTCTTCGTGCGGCCGAGGCGCTTGGGGTGCCCCTTCGTCCACACCCGCTGGGACCCCCACATCACCACGGGGATGATCGGCACGTCCGCCTCCAGCGCCATCCGCGCGGCACCCGTCTTGAAGCCCTTGATCTCGAAGCTGCGGCTGATCGTGGCCTCGGGGAAGACCCCGACCAGCTCGCCCGCACGCAGCGCCGCCACCGCCGCGCGGTAGGAGTCGGCGCCGTCGGCCCGGTCGACGGGGATGTGCTTCATGGCCCGCATCAGGGGACCGGAGATCTTGTGGTCGAAGACCTCCTTCTTCGCCATGAACCGGATGTAGCGCTTGGAGGTGCGGGCGGGCAGGCCCGCGTAGGTGAAGTCCATGTAGCCGACGTGGTTCATGGCGATCACGGCGCCACCGACGGCGGGGATGTTCTCGGCGCCGGTGACGGTGAACTTCAGTCCCTGCGCGGCGAAGACGGTCCGGGCGAGGCCGATGACGGTCCGGTAGAAGGGTTCCACAGTCGGTCAGAGTAGCCGGATCGGCGGCTGCGGGCTCCGCCCGATGTCCGCCGCCCGCCCGATTCGGGATCAAAGGCCCGTATCCGGCCCGGGTTCACCGCCTGGGCGCGGCGCCGCACCGGCGTCCCCCTACGCTGGGTGGTACGTCGGTCAGCACGTCAGGAGGCAACGAAGTGCAGATCACCAGCGTCGGACACGCCGGGTTCCACATTCAGACCGCAGCGGGATCGATCCTGTGCGATCCGTGGGTCAACCCCGCGTACTTCGCGTCGTGGTTCCCCTTCCCGGACAACACGCAGTTGGACTGGGACAAGCTCGGCGACGTCGACTACCTGTACGTCTCGCACCTGCACAAGGACCACTTCGACCCGGAGAACCTGAGCAAGCACGTCAACAAGGACGCGACGGTGCTGCTGCCCGACTTCCCGGTCCCGGACCTGCGCCGCGACCTCGAGCAGCTCGGGTTCACGAAGTTCCTCGAGACGACCGATTCCGTCAAGCACACCGTCAGCGGCCCCAAGGGCGACCTCGACGTCATGATCATCGCCCTGCGCGCGCCCGCGGACGGGCCGATCGGCGACTCCGGCCTCGTCGTCTCGGACGGCGAGACCACGGTGTTCAACATGAACGACGCCCGCCCGGTCGAGATGGACTCGATGCTCGAGGCGTTCGGTCGGATCGACGTCCACCTGCTGCAGTACTCGGGCGCGATCTGGTACCCGATGGTCTACGACATCCCCAAGCGCACCAAGGCGAACTTCGGCAAGCAGAAGCGCCAGCGCGGCATGGACCGCTGCCGCAGCTACATCGACCAGGTCGGCGCGACGTGGGTGGTCCCGTCGGCCGGGCCGCCGGTGTTCCTCGATCCGGCGCTGCGCCACCTCAACGACGACCACGGCGACGAGGGCAACATCTTCCCCGACCAGATGGTCTTCCTCGAGCAGATGCGCCTCCACGGCAACGACGGCGGCGTGCTGATGATCCCCGGTTCGGTGCTCGAGGTGCACGGCAGCACGTCGATGACGCTGACCCACCCGATCCCGGACGCCGACGTCGAGCGGATCTTCACCGACAAGGCCGCGTACATCGAGGAGATGGCGCAGCGCCTGGCCCCGGTGCTCGAGGCCGAGAAGGCGACGTGGGCCCCCGCCGAGGGCGAGCCGCTGCTCGGCCCGCTCAAGGCGAAGTTCGAGCCGATCATGGCGCAGTCCGATCTGATCTGCGACGGCATCGGCTACCCCGTCGGCCTGGTGATGGGCGAGGAGACGGTCGTGCTGGACTTCCCCAAGCGGGTCGTCCGCGAACCCATCGAGGGAGAAGGCAAGTACCGCTACGGTTTCCGCATCGCGCCGGAGCTGGTGCGCACGGTCCTGCGCGACGACGAGCCGGACTGGGTGAACACCATCTTCCTGTCCACCCGCTTCGAGGCGTGGCGTGTGGGCGGCTACAACGAATTCCTCTACACGTTCTTCAAGTGCCTCACCGACGAGCGGATCGCCTACGCGGACGGCTGGTTCGCGGAGGCCCACGACGATTCCGCGTCGATCGAGCTGGGCGGGTTCGAGATCCAGCGCCGCTGCCCGCACCTGAAGGCCGACCTGTCGAAGTTCGGTGTCGTCGAGGGCACCAGCCTCACCTGCAACCTGCACGGCTGGCAGTGGGACCTCGTGACCGGCCGCTGCAAGACCTCCCGCGGTCACGAGCTGCGCTCCCGCAAGCTCTGACCCCCCGTCGCGTGGGTGTGACCGAATGTCACATGGGTTCAGTTCGATCGAACGCGTGTGACATTCGGCCGCAGCACGTTCGGCAACAGTGCCGGCACGGCGAGCACCAGCGCCCCCATCGCGACGAGGGCATACGGCCACCACTGCCGCTCGGCGGTCGTCTCCACCGCCGCCGCGACGTCGCCCGACGACGCCGGGGCCGGCGACTTCGGCAGCGCGGCCGTCGCTTCCCGCACGTTGTCCGAGACTCCCTCGATCACCCCGGTGACCGGGCCGACGCCGTCCACGAGCTGTCCGGTGCCGTCGACGAGCTGCCGGCCGCCGTCGTCGAGGAGCATCAGCCCGTCGCGTAGCTGCCGCGAGCCGTCGGCGGCCTGCACCATGCCGGCGACGAACTGCGCGTCCGGGTCGCTCAATTCGTAGGCGAGCTGCCGCGCGCCGCCGCGCAGCTGCTCGAGCTGCGCGAGCGTCTCCGGGCCGAGCCCCTCGGTGTTCAGCCGTCCGACGAGCCCGTCGAGCCGGGCGGCGGCCTCCTGGGACACCGGGTCGGGCGACTGCCGCAGGGTGCCGGCGACGACGGTCAGCTGCTCGGTCACGCCCGCCTGCATCTCCCCGAAGCCGGTGAGCCGGTCGACGACCTGGTCGACGCCATCGCTGACCTGGGTCGCACCGTCGCCGAGCAGGCCCACCCCGCCCTGGAGCTGACCGAGCCCGTCGGCGAGCTGCTGCCCACCCGCGCTGGCCTGCGCGAGCCCGTCGGCGAGCTGGTGGGCGCCGTCGTCGAGCTGGCGGCTGCCGTCGGTGAGCTGCCCGACCCCACCGCCGAGAAGCGCGAGCGGCAACCCGGCCTGCTGCAGGTTGTTGCGGGTGCCGGAGAGCGGGTCGCCGGTCGCGGCGGGCGGTGCGTCGGCCGGCGTCGCGACGGCGGGCGCGTCGGCGTACGCGAAGGCGGAACCGGTACCGATCAGGCCGAGACCGGCGGCGACGAACAGGGCGGGGACGAGACGAGCACGCATGGCGGAGGACGTTAGTCCGGCGAATTAAGAGGGGACTGAGACGGCGGCAGCCACCGCACCGCCGCGACGGCCAGGCCGAGCAGGGGCACCGCCCACGCGGCGAGCACCGCCGCCAGCGGCAGCCAGACCGTTCCGAGCGCGAAGCCGGCGTAGACCGCCACCGACGCGACCTCGCCGACGAGGCCCGACACCGACGTCACGGTCGCGCGGGCGGTCCCGCTCATCGCGTCCTGCATCCGCGCCTCGGCGACGATCATCGCGTTGTGCAGGGCGCCGTAGCCGATGCCGATCGCCACGAATCCCGCCGCGCCGCCGAGCGCGGCACCCGCCGCCAGCAGCACACCCCCGGCGGCGATCACCGCCCCCATGGCGCGACCGGTCATTGCCGCGGTGCGGCCGGCCGTCGCGGCGCCGAGCACCTGTCCCGCAACGGTGATCGCCACCAGCACCGGCGCCGCGGACGTGCTCGAGCCACCCTCGCGCGCCAGCAACGCGAAGTACTCCTCGAACGCGAGGCACGCCGACAGCAGCGCCGCGAGCAGCACCGCGCGGCGCACCACGGCGCTGCGTCGCGCCTCGCTCGTCCCGGCGTGCAGCACCGCCAGGTAGCGGGTCACGAAAGCGCCTGGAACGGCGCCTGTCTCGTCCGCCGAGGCGTGACGGGGGGCGGCCGGCAGGGTGAGGACGAGCAACCCGTTGCCGACGGTGATCGCCACCGACAACCACCCCACCGTCGCGTAGCCGCCCACCGCGAACAGCGGCGCGGCCGACAGCGTCGCGACGAGGACGCACAGCGTCTCGCCGGCGTTCGCGTAGCCCAGTACCGCCGGATACCGGTGCGCCGCCCCGCGTGCGGACAGTTCGTCGTACACCAGGGCCTCGAACGTCCCGGACTTCAGCGACTCGCTGATCCCCCACGCCACGAAGCCCGCCGCGAACCCCCAGTAGCCCGGGAACAGCAGCCACAGGGTGAAGCCCGCGGTGAACAGGACCGCGCTGAGCAGCAACAGGCCCCGGCGGGACACCGTGTCGGCCCACGCGCCCGACGGCACCTCCGCGACGAACGCCACGACGGACCACAGCACGAAGAGCGACGAGATCTCGCCCGTACCGAGGCCGTGGTCCTCGAACAGCAGGGCGTACAGGCCGTAGAGCGGCACGAGTTCGCGGGTGGCCGCGTACGCCACCACACGAACGGTCAAGGAAGAGGCGGAGCCGGATCAACATCGGTGGCGCATGGCTCCAGGGTGGCACGCGCGGACGGGTTTGTCACCGCGCGATACGGTCGGCGGGTGACCGAACGCCAGCGCACCTACACGTGGGACGACCCCGCCCCGACGTCCGCCGCGAACCGCGACATGCAGGGCCTCGACTTCCTGCGCGGCCTGATCGACGGCTCCATCCCGCACCATCCGACGTCGCGCACGCTCGGCTTCCGGGTGACCGACGCCCGCGAGGGCTGGGTGGAGGTGAGCATGGAACCGCAGGAGTTCCACGCCAACGCGGTGGGCAGCGTGCACGGCGGCGTGATCGCGACGATGTTCGACACCGCCATGGGGTTCAGCGTGTCGAGCACGCTCGAGGCCGGTGTCGGGTACACGACCCTGGACCTGCAGGTGCGGTATCTGCGGCCGGTCCAGGCCGGCAACGGCGTCGTCCGCGTGCACGGCATCTGCGAGTACAGCGGCCGTCGCACCGCCACCGCCCGCGGCGAGGCCCGCGACGAGAACGACCGGTTGCTCGCGACCGCGTCGACCACCTGCCTGATTCTGCGCTGACAACCGTCGCCGGACCCGCACACTGAAGTGCATGAGCGTGGAACGCATCGCACTGGACCGCTTCTTCACCCTGTACGGAGAGGCGCTCGCCGGGTTCGACGCCGACGCATCGGCCGCGCTGTGGGGTGAACCGGGCACGATTCTGACGGATTCGTTCGCCGGATCGCTGGCGAACCGGAAGGAGATCACCGAGGCGCTCACGCAGAGCAACGAGACCTACCGGAAGCACGGCCTCGCCGGTGTGGGGCACGAGTTGCTCGACCTCTCCCCGGTCACCGACAAGATCGTGCGGGCCCGGGTGCGCTGGTCGTTCCGCGACGCGAACGACGCCGTGATGGCCACCAGCGACTACGAGTATCTGCTGCGCGACGACCCCGACGGCCTGCACGCGTACGTGGCCGTCGGCTGCGACCCGGGTAGCTGAGGGCGTCGGCCCTCCCGGGCGGGGTGACCGAATGTCACATGCGTTCGATCCGAGCGAACCCATGTGACATTCGGCCGCCACCCCACGCGGCGGAACGCCTCAGGCCGGCGGTTCGAGCACCTCACGCCCGACGAACGGCACGAGCGCCGACGGAACGCGCACGGACCCGTCGGCCTGCTGGTGGTTCTCGAGGATCGCGACGAGCCAGCGGGTGGTGGCGAGCGTGCCGTTGAGGGTGGCGGCGATCTGCGGCTTGCCGTTCTCGTCGCGGTAGCGCACGCCGAGGCGACGAGCCTGGAAGGTGGTGCAGTTCGACGTGGACGTCAGTTCCCGGTAGCGCTCCTGCGTGGGCACCCACGCCTCGCAGTCGAACTTGCGGGCCGCCGACGAGCCGAGGTCACCGCCCGCGACGTCGATGACCCGGTACGGCACCTCGATCGCGGCGAGCATGTCGCGCTCCCACGCGAGCAACCGCTGGTGTTCGGCGGTGGCGTCCTCGGGCTTGCAGTAGACGAACATCTCCACCTTGTCGAACTGGTGGACCCGGATGATGCCGCGGGTGTCCTTGCCGTAGCTGCCGGCCTCGCGGCGGAAGCACGACGACCAGCCCGCGTACCGCTTCGGACCGCCCGACAGGTCGAGGATCTCGCCGGAGTGGTAGCCGGCGAGCGGCACCTCCGACGTGCCGACGAGGTACAGGTCGTCGTCGGCGAGGTGGTAGATCTCGTCGGCGTGGGCGCCGAGAAAGCCGGTGCCCTGCATGATCTCCGGCCGCACGAGCACCGGGGGGATCATCATCTGGAAGCCGTTGGCGACGGCCCGCTGGGCGGCGAGCTGCAGCATGCCGAGCTGCAGCAGCGCGCCGTAACCGGTGAGGAAGTAGAACCGGGCGCCGGAGACCTTCGCGCCGCGCTCCATGTCGATCAGTCCGAGCGATTCGCCGAGGGTCAGATGGTCCTTCGGCTCGAAGTCGAAGGTGGGCAGCTCACCGACGGTCTCGAGGGTGACGAAGTCGTCCTCCCCGCCGGCGGGGGCGCCCTCCTGCACGATGTTGGAGATCGCCAGGTGCGCGCGCCCGAGCGCCTCCTCGGCGGCCTGCTGCTCGGCCTCGAGCTTCTTGACCTTCGCGGCGAGTTCCTTCGCACCGTCGAGCAGCGCGGGCCGTTCCTCCGGGGACGCCTGCCCGACCTTCTTGCCCAGCGCCTTCTGCTCGGCGCGGATGTTGTCGCCGGCCAGCACCGCGGCACGGCGGGCCGCGTCGGCCTCGAGCAGCGCGTCGACGAGACCGGGGTCCTCGCCTCGGGTGCGCTGCGAGGCACGGACGGCGTCGGGGTTCTCGCGGAGGAACTTGAGGTCGATCACGAGGTCACAGCCTACTCGGCGCCGTCTACGGCCGATTCCGACCTACTGTGCCCACAGTTGCAGGCAGTCCTCGCGTTGGAACATCCTCGCCGAGTCCACGGCGTTCGGATGTCCGGCGTAGGGGTCGGCTCCGGCGTCGGTGAGCACCCGCACGACGTCGATCGCCCCTTTGAACACGGCGCCGGCGATCGGCGACTGCCCGCGGTCGTTGAGCCGGTCGACGTCGGCGCCCCGTTCGATCAGGGTCCGCACCGCGTCGGCGTGACCGTGGTAGGACGCCAGCATCAGCAGGGTGTCGCCCTTCTCGTTGCACAGGTTCACCGGCACCCCGGCGTCGACGTAGGCGGCGAGCGTCTCGACGTGCCCGGCGCGGGCGGCGTCGAACAGGCGCTGCGCGATCTCCTGGACTTCGGGATCGATGGGCTCCGTCATGTGCACCGAAGTTACCCGGGGCGCCGCGCCCAGGCATGATGGACGGTGATGGCCGAGGAGAGTGAGCAGCAGTCCGATCGGACGACACCGTCCGCGTCGCGGGTCCGGGGCGCCCCGTCCGCGAAGCTGACCCGTCGCGCCTTGATGCTGGTTGCGGCGGGCGCGGTACTCGCGGCGCTCGTCACCGCGGTGGTGGCGGGATTCGGCGGGTCCGACGACGAGCCCGGCGGTTCGACGAGTGCCGTCGTCACCACCGGCGCCGTGGCCGGCGAGGCCTTCGGCACAGCCGTCGCAGGCGACTGCCTGACCTGGACGGAGATCGATGCGAGCGACCTCGCGAAGGTGGACTGCGCCGAGTCGCACCTGTTCGAGGTGGTGAAGGACATCGACCTGAGCGTCTACCCGGGCGCCGAGTGGGGTCCCGGGTCGCGCTTCCCGTCGGTGCTGCGTTTCACCGAACTGCGCGACGAACTGTGCGCACCTGCCGCGATGAACTACCTCGACGGCCGGTTCGACCCGCACGGCAAGTTCAGCGTGGGCCTGATCAACCCCGGTGAGGCGGGCTGGGCGGCCGGTGAGCGGACGCTGCGCTGCGGCCTGCAGTTCTCCTCCACCACAGGCAACCTGCTGCCGATCAAGGGCACGGTCGCCGACCAGGACCAGTCCAAGGTCTGGGACGTGGGCACGTGCATCGGCATCAACAACGGGGTGCCGGCGGACCCGGTGGACTGCGCCCAGCCGCACGCCTTCGAGGTGATCTCCGTGGTGGACCTGTCCGGCCAGTTCCCCGGCGGTCTGCCGAGTGTCGAGGACCAGGACAAGTACCTCGAGGGGACGTGCACCGAGAACGCCAACGCCTACCTGGGCAGCCCCGACGCGCTGCGCAACAAGACCCTCACACTGTTCTGGGACAACCTGGACTTCGACAGTTGGCTGGCGGGCAGCCGCAAGGTCAACTGTTCGGTGGGCAAGCAGGTCGAGGGCGGCGGATTCGCGTCGGTCACCGGCACGGCCGCGGGCGACATCCTCATCGACGGCCA
>NZ_PCZU01000067.1:31643-36781 GCF_002887785.1 Rhodococcus sp. ENV425 | reverse complement strand
ATCACGGGCACCGGAAACGGTGTGCGGCGGAGTTGGCGAGAGCGCAGCGAACGATGGCGCGGCGCCGCCGAGGCAAGGGACACCCACCCTCGAAGGGCTATCGGCGGGCCCGCACCCAGGCCGCGAAGGTACAGAAGAAGGCGGCCCGGCAGAACCGGCACGACGGCCGGATCTGGGCCGGGACCGTGGTCGATGCGCATCATCTCGTCGCGGTGGAGGATTTCAAACCCAGGTTCCTGTCGAAGTCGACGATGGCGCGCAAGGCCGCCGATGCCGCGATCGCGACGGTGAAACGAGAGTTGATCGAGCAGGGCAGGCGGGCCGGCCGGAAGGTGGTGTTGGTGCGGCCCGCGTACACGACCATGACGTGTTCGAGGTGTTTCGCAAGAGCCAAGCAACCCCTCGGACTCGAGGAACGAATTTTCCGATGCCGAGCATGCGGGCACACCGCGTGCCGGGACCGGAACGCTGCCAGAGTGGTTCTGGCTGTGGCGGAGCGTGGCCACACCGGTGTCGACGACGTGAGTCAAACGGATCACCTCCCTCCGGGTGGGGGTGCGGTTGCGGTCTGAGTCGGGAATCTCCTGCCTTCAGGAAGGAGAGGCGTTAAGAAGGTGCAGAACGGTTGTCGCCGACGGTCCGTCGGCGACCCCGGGTTCAGCAGCCGCAGCCCCGCGGCCGTAGTGGTGTCCCACGGGATGTGGCTGTGCCCGAACACCAGGACGTCGGGTCCGGATACGCCGCCGACATCCGCCTGTCGCGGCCTGCCGAGGCTCCGGTCTCGTGGACGACGGCGAAGCGCACATCCTCCAGCGTCACGCGTGCGATCTCGGGCATCCGGCCCCGCAATTCCGCGCCGTCGTTGTTGCCCCAGCACGCGACCAACCGTCCGGCCCGCTCGGACAATGCGTCGAAGAACGCGACCTCGACCCAGTCGCCGGCGTGCAGCACCACGTCGGCGCGGTCGACCTCCTCCCACACCCGCGCCGGCAGGTCCCGCGCGCGGACGGGGACGTGGGTGTCGGCCAGCAGCAGCAACCTCATGCGACCAGTGTGCCGCCCACCCGAGGTTTCGCACGGCTCCCACCGGGCACCCGGCCCCGGAGGACACGACGAAGGACGCCCGCGCCGGGCGCCACCGGGAGGAACGGCATGGCCAACGTCGCCGACGGGATAGTCGACCGACTCCGGGCGTGGGGCGTCCACCGCGTCTTCGGCTACGCCGGAGACGGGATCGACCCGATCCTGGCCGCCCTGGATCGGGCGGCCGAGCACATCGAACTCGTCACCGCCCGGCACGAGGAGATGGCGGCCTTCATGGCCACCGGGCACGCGAAATACACCGGGGAGGTAGGAGTGTGCCTCGCCACCCAGGGACCCGGGGCGGTGCATCTGCTCACCGGCCTCTACGACGCCAAGCTGGACGGCAAACCGGTGGTGGCGATCGTCGGACACGTGGTGACGACGGCCCAGGGCAGCGGCTACCAGCAGGAAGTCGCGCTGCCCACGCTGTTCAAGGACGTGTGCGCCCAGTACGTGCAGACCCTCGATACCCCCGAACAACTCGGCGCGGTGCTCGACAACGCCTTCCGCACCGCACGGGCGACCTCCAGCCCGACGTGTGTGATCGTCCCGCACGACGTGCAGCAGGCCGACGTCGCCGGGGAGGAGCACGCCCACGGCGTGGTCCCCAGCGCCGCGACGGTCGCGGTCCCGCGGGTGCTGCCCACCGACGCCGATCTCGACCGGGCCGCCGACCTGCTCAACGCCGGGCGACGGGTCGCGCTGCTCGTCGGCCAGGGCGCATACGGCGCGGCCCCGGAGATCGGCGAGGTCGCGGAGCTGCTCGGCGCCGGCGTCACGACGTCGCTGCTCGGCAAACCGGTGATCGACGAGTCCCGGGACTGGGCCTGCGGTGTCATGGGACACCTCGGCACGACCGCCTCTGCGGACCTGACGGCCGGATGCGACACCCTGCTGATCGTGGGCAGCAACGATCCGTGGACGGAGTTCTATCCCGCCCCGGGACAGGCACGTGCCGTGCAGATCGACATCGCCGCCCGCAACCTCGGCGCCAAGTATCCCGTCGAGGTGCCCCTCGCCGGGGACGCCCGCGAGACCCTGCGCGCCCTGCTGCCCCGGCTGCACCGGACCGCCGGACCGTGGCGCCGCGACGTCGAGCAGATGGTCCGGAACTGGCGGCGGATCGCCGCCGCACGGTGCACGGAGCCCCCGGACGGTCTCGATCCGCAGGCCGTCGTCCTCGATCCGCAGGCTGTCGTCGCAGCCCTGTCCGACCGGCTCCCGGCGGACGCCCAGGTGGCGGTGGACGTCGGATCGGTCGTGTATTGGTACGCGCGTTTCCTGCGACTGCCGCCGGGAGTACCGGCGCACCTGTCGAGCACGCTCGCATCGATGGGGTCCGCGATGCCGTACGGACTGGCCGCCAAGCTCGCCCATCCGGATCGTCCGGTGATCGCCCTGGCCGGGGACGGCGCCATGCAGATGAACGGCATCTCGGAGCTGATCACCCTTGCCCACCGCTGGCGAGACTGGGCCGATCCGCGCTTCGTCGTCCTCGTCCTCGACAACGGCGACCTCACCGAAGTGTCCTGGGAGCAGAGGGAAATGGAGGGCGACGCCCGCATCCCCGCCTCGCAGACCGTCCCGCCCTTCCCCTATGCCGACTACGCCCGGCTGCTCGGCCTGGAGGGCATCCGGGTCGATCGCCCCGAGGACGTCGACGGGGCGTGGCACACCGCCCTGACCGCCGACCGTCCGGTGCTGATCCAGGCGGTCGTCGATCCGGCTACCCCGCTGCTGCCGCCGCGCGCCTCTGCGGACAAGGTCGAGAAGATGCTCCAGGCCCTCGAGCGGGAAGGCGCGCACACGGCCGCACAGCGGCTGCGGCGGCAGCGCGAGCAGGAAGCCGAGAACTGACGGCGGCGGTTCCCCGGCCCGAAGGGCCTCCACCGGGCGTCGACGGGGCCGCTTCCGGGTATACCCCCGTAACGGCAACGGAGGACAGCGCAGTGGATCGGTGTACATGAGGGCCTCGTTCGATCAACAGTTACGCGACCTCACCGGCAGGCTCCGCGGTCTCGCCGAGCTCGCGGCGAAGGCCCTGGAGCTGTCGACGCGTGCGCTGCTCGACGGCGACGTGGCCGCGGCCGAGGAGGCGCTCGATCTCGGCGAGCAGATCGACACGTTGCACACCGAGTGCAGCGAGCGGGCCGTGGCGATCCTGGCGTTGCAGCATCCGGTGGCCGGCGATCTCCGGTTCGTCTTCTCGGCGGTGCGGATGAGCAGCGACCTGGCGCGGATGGGCCAGCTCGCCCTGCACATCGCGCGGGCAGCCCGGCGGCGCACCCCCGGAGAGCTCGCCCCCGACGAGGTCCGGGACGACATCGCCCGGATGGGCGAACTCACGGCCGGCATGGCGCGCGGACTGTGTGACGTCTTCACGGAGCCGAATCTGGAGCTGGTCACCCGGGTCCGGAGCACCGACGCGGAACTCGACGCCGTCCACGCCCGTCTGCTCGGGACGCTCCGGGACCCGGCGTGGACGCACGGCGTGACCCCCGCCGTCGACCTCGCCCTGGTGGCACGCTTCTACGAACGCTTCGGGGACCAGGCCGTGGACGTGGCCGAACGGGTCATCTTCCTCATCACCGGGCGGCGCCCCGACGGCGATCCAGCTCCACCCGAGCGGCCCTGAGAATGTGCCCGGGCCGGTCCGGGTTCACGGTCCGTTCGAGGTCGCCGACGAACTCCTCCAGGCGCTCCGTGGGCCACGATTCGAGTCCCGCGCCCGTGCGTTCGGGATAGGCGGCGTGGACGACGTCGAGAATCCGGTGTGCGAGCCGGCGCGCGTCCGCCACGCCGAGGCGGTGGGTCGTGCCGTCGACGGTGACATCCAGCCCGTCGCCGGTGTCGGTCACGGCAAAGGTCTCATGGGTGCACCTCCTGTGCTCACCGGTCATGACGTTACTCGAGGTGAGCGCCCGTCGACCACCGATCGGCGTGGAGGGGACGACGAGCGGGTACAGGCCCTGCATGAATATTCCTGCACCCGAGAGACTTGCGATCGTCACCGGAGCCGATTCGGGAATCGGAAAAGCCACCGCCGAGGTGCTGGCCTCGGAGGGATTCGACGTAGGCATCACGTTCCACACCGACGAGGCCGGGGCCCGGAACACCCGGGACGGGATCGAGGAGCGCGGACAGCGCTGCTTCGTCGTCCACCAGGACCTGACCAGTCCGGACACCGCCGACGTCGTCGACACGCTCGCCGAGAAGCTCGGCGGCCTGGGCGTTCTGGTCAACAACGCCGGAACCGGGCACATGGACCGGATCCTCGACCTGAGCTACGACACGTGGCGGGAGGTTCTCGCGACCGACCTCGAGGGTCCGTTCCTGTGCGCTCAGCGCGCCGCCCGGCGGATGATCGCGGGCGGCCGCGGTGGCCGGATCATCAACGTCACGAGTGTGCACGAGCACATCCCCCGGCTCGGCGCCGCCGCCTACTGCAGCGCCAAGGCCGGCCTGGGCATGCTCACCAAGTGCCTCGCACTCGAGCTGGGACGGCACGGCATCCTCGTCAATGCGATTGCGCCGGGCGAGATCTCGACCCCGATGACGGGCATGGACGAATCCCAGGCGTATCGTGAGGACCGCCCCGGCAACCCGGTCGGCCGGCCCGGGCACGTCAACGAGGTCGCGTCGGCCATCGCATTCCTCGCGTCGCCGCGCTCGTCGTACCTCACGGGCGGCTCGATTCCCGTCGACGGTGGACTGATGCTCATGGCGGCACACGGCCACGACATGGCCGGGGAGAGCTGGCGCGAGATCTGAGATCGCACCGACCTGATCTCCGCAGTACCGGGCGGAGGGCACGACGAGGCCGCGTCGGCGCCTCTACGCGAGTCGCTCGATGTCCGGTAGCTGCCACGTCTTGTCGAACCACGGTGCGAGGGGACCGTACAGCCGGAACATGGCCCACCAGCTCTTGCCGGGAACGGTCTGGATCCAGTTGTGACCGTCCTCGGGCTGTTCGGGACCGAAGTGGACGTCGACGGAGCCGTCCTCGTTCGTGGTGAAATCCCGGTCCTGGCTCGTCACCGACGGCCACTCCTGTC
>NZ_PCZU01000067.1:0-31633 GCF_002887785.1 Rhodococcus sp. ENV425 | reverse complement strand
TGCAGCATCGACCGGGTCTGGGTGTCGTAGGCGAGGATCGACCAGAAGTTGCCGGCCGGAACGTTCGCAGGGACGCGGAGCCGGTAGGTCCGGCCGCCGTCGAATGGGGCGCCGTCGGCGTCGACGCACGCGACGACGTACTGGGAACCGGTGCCGATCCTCTCGACGTCCTCTGCCGGACTCACGCCGGTCACCGAGAAGTTGAACTGAGCGGCGGCGTCGAGCAGAGCGACCCCGTCCTCCTCGAACCGATGACCACCGAGGAAGAATGCGCGCCAAGTACTGCCCGGGTAGCGGTAGGCCTCCGGCTGCCGGAACCGGTAGGTGAGGGCGCGACCGGTGGCGTCACCCACCGCGGCGGCTTCGGTGAGGATCGCGCGCATGCGCTCGTCGGGGTCCAACGGCGTGCCGCGCCGGATGCCGATCGAGGCGAAGAATCCCAGGGTGAGCGGATCGGACGA
Source organism: Rhodococcus sp. ENV425 (assembly GCF_002887785.1). Lineage (NCBI taxonomy): Bacteria > Bacillati > Actinomycetota > Actinomycetes > Mycobacteriales > Nocardiaceae > Rhodococcus > Rhodococcus sp. ENV425. The sequence continues at coordinate 31,172 of NZ_PCZU01000067.1, read as the reverse complement.
CTCGGGCGGCTCCGACTGCACCACCTCGTCGAGCATTTCCCACGCCCGGAAGTCGGCCGGGGGGACGCCGACCATGGGTTCGGGCGACACGTTCACGAACCGCATGGACGGCGGACGGCCCGCGAGCGCGAGGGGGTAGGCCCGGGTCTTGTCCTTGATGACCTCGACGGCGGGGTGGGGATCGCCGTGCTCGTCGAGGAAGCCCCGAACGAACAGCACCATGCCGAAGCTGTTGGTCCGCACCACGAAGTAGCCGCCGGGGACCTCACCGTCGTAGCCGGGGGGCAGCAGCAGGTAGGCGCCGCCCCGGCCCTTGTCGGGTCCGGTCAGGCCGACGTCGACCACCCAGCGTCCCCAGCTGTCGTCGATCGCGCCCAGCACGCCGGGCGGCGCCTCGATCACGAGCGGACCGTCGCGCAGGTCGATCCAGATGGCGGTGTACGACGTGCTCGTGTTAGCCGTGAGCCACACGGTGCGCGGATGCATCAGGTCTTCGAAGACGTACGCCGTCGAGTTCACCGGGCCCCACTCGAGGAGCGCGCTGCGCATCGCCGCCATGTTCAGCGCGGGCAGAGCCAGCAGGTACGCCTGCACGGCACGCTGAAAGTCCAGGTTGTCGAACAACGTCCGGACCGTCGCGTCGTCCGGGAAGCCGTCGAAGAACCGCAACGTGCCCAACCGGGTGTGAACCTCGTCGGGCGACTCGATGCCGGCCGGGATGGGGGTCGCCGTCGTATCAGTCATCGCCAGCCTCCTCGTCGCGATGCCGCCGACTCCGACGCTACGAATCACATCACCGGCCCTCTAGGGTCCAAAGCCCATAGCTCGCCCCAGCGGAAGCCGAGGACCCCGGCATCTGCCGAACCCGTCCCTGCGGTGGCCCTCTCACACAAGCTTCACACATCGGGACGGGAACCCTTCACCGACGGTGCGTTGACTCGGTGGTGAGAGAAAGGTGGTGCCGGTGATGAACACCTGGCGAAAGACAGTGGCCGCACTCGCGGCAGGGGCGACGATCGGAATCGCCGGATTCGGGACGGCCGTCGCGACAGCCCAGGAGCCGGACGAGGGCGCGGGCGGTGCGCTGTCCACACAGGAGCAGTCCGACCTGGTGGTGATGCGGGAGGAGGAACGCCTGGCACGAGATCTGTACCAGCAGTTCGCGCAGAAGTGGGGGGCACAGATCTTCGAGCGCATCTCCGCCAGCGAACAGCGTCACTACGATGCCGTCGGCGCTCTGCTCGGTCGGTACGGTGTGAGCGATCCATCGGCCGGGCTCACTGCCGGAACCTACGCCGAGCCTCAGTTGCAGAGCGCCTACGACGGTTGGCTCGCCCGCGGTCTGACCTCGGTCGAGGAGGCGTACGCGGTCGGGGCCGAACTCGAGGCCGCCGACATCGCCGAACTGTCCACCGCGATCGAGGTCAGTGACGAGGACGCGATCGACCGCCTGTACGGCAAGCTGCGCACCGGTTCCGAGCACCATCTGCAGGCCTTCCGGGCAGCCCTGACCGGCGAGGAGCCGGCCGGCGGACACGGGCAGGGCCAGGGACACGGGCAGGGGCCGCAGCACTCGGAGTAGCGCACGGCCGCGGAAGGCGCGGGTGTGTCAGCGTCGGATCGGGTGGTCGCTTCGAGTGGGCAGCTGCAGTGTGAACCGTGATCCGTGACCGCGGCCGGGAGAGTCGGCCGACAGGTCGCCGCCGTGGGCGCGGGCGATGCCCCGGCTGATGGTCAGGCCGATGCCGGAGCCGAGATCGTGCTCGCCCCGGCGCCGGGACGGGACCCGGTAGAAGCGCTCGAAGATCCGTTCCACATCGTCCGGGTCGAGTCCTTCGCCCGTATCGGTGACGGTGACGGTGGCGACGTCTCGACCGGCGGTGATGTCGATGCTCACGCCGCCGGTCTCCGTCGCGGCGAGGGCGTTGCCGAGCAGATTCGTCAGCACCTGCGTGATCCGGTCGGCATCGGCCCACACCACGACCGGCCGGGACGGCGGGTGCACGGTCAAGGTCAGGCCGGCATCGTCGAACTGCGGGCGCAACCGGCCCGTGACCTGCACGACGAGGCCGGACAGATCGACGTCGGCCGGGTGCAGGTCCAAACGGCCCTCCTCCGCCCGGGACAGGGTGGACAGATCATCGGCGAGCCTGCGCAGCCGGCCCACCTCGGTTTCGATCTGGACCAGCTCTGCCGGTGCGAAGACACCGTCGAGGACACCCTCGGCGTAGCCGTCGATCACGGTCAACGGGGTGCGCATCTCGTGCGCCACCTCCGACAGCAGCCGGACCCGCCGGGCTTCTGTGTCGGCGAGGCGGATGGCGAGATCGTTGACATCGGTGGCGACCGCGGCAAGTTCGACCTCCGGCGGCACCGGGATGCGGTGCCGGTAGTCACCGGCGGCGATCGCCCGGGTGCCCGAGCGCACCGACCGCAGCGACCGCAGCAGGCGCCGGGACGCCAGCAGACCCAGCGCGGCGGCCGCAATCACCCCGGCAAGCACCCCGAGCAGCAACGCCGTCGTCACGGCATCGGCCACGACCTCGCGCAACGGAGAAGACCCGTTCGTGCGGTTGCGGCCGCCGCCGGGACCGGGGGCGCGTTCGTCGAACAACGCCGGCGCCGCGACCCGGACGACGGCGAAGGTGACCAGCGCTCCGACCACCGCCACCAGCAGATGGGAGACGAACAGCCGCGTCGTCAGGCTCGGCACGGGAAACCGGGAACCGCCGAGGTTCACCGGTCGGCCCCGGCCGTGGCCACGAACTTGTAGCCGACCCCGCGGACGGTCCCGATGAAGCGGGGGGCGGTGGCGTCGTCACCGAGCGCCCGGCGGATGCTGCGGATGTGCACGTCCACGACCCGTTCGTCACCGAAGAAGTCGCCGCCCCACACCTTCTCGAGCAGTTGCCGGCGCGAGTACACCCGGCCCGGCGCCCGGGCCAGGGCCAGGAGCAGGTCGAACTCGAGCGCGGACAGTTCCACGGGAGTGCTGTCAACCGTCACCTCCCGGGAGTCGGGGTCGACGGTCAGACCGGCGACGACCACGCGGGAGGTCCCACCGTCGGTGCCTCGGGCGCGGCGCAGGACGGCACGGACGCGGGCGGCGACCTCGCGAGGCGCGAACGGTTTGGTGATGTAGTCGTCGGCGCCGACCGCCAGACCCACCAGCTTGTCGACCTCCTCGGCGCGCGCGGTGACCAACACGACGTACACGTCGGAGAATCCGCGGATCCTGCGCAGCACCTCGAGACCGTCGAGGTCGGGAAGGCGGATGTCGAGCAGCACCAGGTCGGGGCGGCGGGCCTGCACCGATGTCAGCGCTTGCGAGCCCGTTGCGGCTTCGATGACGTCGTAGCCGTCCGCCTCGAGGTAGCCGCGCAGGACGCGACGGATGTGGGGTTCGTCGTCGACGACGAGGACGCTGCGGGGCACAGTTTCCCCTTTCGATCCGCCGGTCCGACCGGGCGACGGGCTGCTGTGGACAGGAGGGTCCCTCGAGGTGTTCGACGGGCAGACCGAGGGTAGTCCAGCCGCGCAGCCCGCCGCGGAGGTGTCGTTGCACAAACCCGTGAACGCCTACGTCTCCGGCCCGTCCTGCGGAGCGTGCACACATCCGCATCACCCGAGGCTGCCACCCAGGTGGGCGCAGTTACTCGGAGATGGGCAGGCACATCCGGACCTCGGTACCGTGCGGGTGGTTGGGCAGGTACCGGATGCTGCCCCCGTGTCGCTCGACGATGTGCTCCGAGATGATCAGGCCGATCCCGGAACTGTCCTGCTTGGCCGAGAAGGCCCCGGAGGCCAGACGGTTTCCCGAGGCACCGTCCATCCCTCGTCCCTGGTCGAGAACGGAGACGCAGGCCCACTCACCCCGCCGGGCCGTCCGGACGGTCAGCTCCTTGACGGAAGTCGAGGGCAACACGATCTCGTCGATCGCGTTGAAGCAGAGGTTGATGACCACCTGCCCGATCAGCACGCTCTCTCCTTCCACCGGCAACGGGGAACGGGACCTGTCGATCGATATGTGCACGCCCCGCTCGGCTGCCCGCAGACGAACGAAGTACAGGCTCTCCTCGACCGTCTCGTTGAGGTCTATGGCAGCCTTGGTGCTCTCGATCCGCCGCACGTAGCGCTTCACGGAGGACACGATTTCCGCCGCCCGGCCGAGCTGCTTCTCCATCCTGTCCAACCCGTAGCTCAGCGCCTCGGGGTCGAGGGATCGGTCGGAGATGCGCGCCTTGAGGCCGCTCAGATAGTTCGTCGAGGCGGCGAGGGGCTGCCCGAGTTCGTGAGCGAGGATCATGGCCATGTCACCCATCGCGTTGTACCGGCTGAGGTACTGGAGGTTGGCCTCCTGATACGCATGCCGGCGTTCCCACTCCACACGATCCGTCACGTCACGGATCGTCAGCACCCGGGACGTCATTCCGTCGTGCACCACGGCCTCGAGAAAGCCGGCCAGCCAGGTGGTGCTGCCGTCGCTCTTCTCGATCTCCTGCATGATGCCCACCGGCCCGGCCGCCGCGTCCAATTTGGCGACGACGGGCTCGGCGGTCAGGCGAGGCTCACACCGGCCCAGATCCTCCAGGTACACACCGGACAGTTCGTCCGGCGTTCTGCCGAAGAGCTGGGCCGCGAGCGGCGAGATGTCCTCGATGCAGTTCATCTCGTCGAGCACCACGATGCCCGCCGACGTGTGCGTCATGATGCGCTGTAGGGACTGCGACACCCAGCTGAGCTCCTCCTGGAGCTCCACCTCTTCGGCGATGTTGCGGAACTCGACCATCACGACCTGCCCGTCCTGGAAGGTCAGGAGCGAGGCGACCGCATCTGCCAGGAAGTCCTGACCGTCCTTGGTCCGGTACTTCCACTGTCTGCGGCTCGAGCCGTGTACGACCGCGTCCTGCAACCACGCCACCCCGACCGAGCGCCGGTACTGACGCTCCTGGCTGCTCATGTGGTGGGCCTTCAACGGTCGCAGTTCGTCGAGGGTGAAACCGAACATCCGGCACGCGGCGGGGTTGGCCCAGAGGATGTTCTTGGACGCGGCCTCGTGGATGAGGATCCCTGTTTCCGTCTTCTCCACCATCTCCTGGAAGTCGCGGCCTGTCGGGAACATCGATCCTCACCTCCGGGTGCCGTGACGGTTCATTGTCGACCCACGAGCGGCGGATCGACCATAGGGGAATGCTTTATGACCGGCGGAGGAAATCCCGATACCGCCTCGTCCGAACCTTTCCTAGCGTTTTCCTCAGCGCGACACGACGAGGTGGATGGAGACGACGATGGCGATCCGGAGCACGATGAAACCAGTGCAGGCGGCAGCGGTGGGCCCTGCCCGGGAGAAGGCCTTCGAGGACGCCCTCGCCGTGCTGCTGGACCGGCGCGACGAGTTCAACCGGCAACGATTCGTGCCGAAGGACTTCATCGCGCTCTTGAAGCAGGCCGGACTCTACCGCGCGTCGACCCCGGCACGGTTCGGCGGAGAACCGATGGCCCCCTCCTCCTTCATGAGGCAGGTCGAGCGGATTTCCGCGGTGGATCCGGCCACCGGGTGGGTGGCAAGCTTCGGATCCTCGCTCGTGTACTTCGCGGCCCTGCCGGTCGAAACCCAGGAGAAGATCTACTCCGACGGCCCGGACGTCGCCTATGCCGGCGGGTTGTTCCCCATGCAGAAGGCCGAGAAGGTGGACGGCGGCTACCTGTGCAGCGGGCTCTGGCAGTTCGCCAGCGGATGCCTGGGCGCCGACATCCTCGGCATCGGTCTCGCCGGAGGCCCGGAAACGAACGGCAAGCCACTGACCGCCCTCGTGGACCCTGCCGACGTGGAGATCGTGGAGAACTGGGATGTCGCCGGAATGAAGGCGACGGGGTCACACGCAGTGAAGGCCGACAGGCTCTTCGTCCCCGAGGAGATGACGTTCGTCCGCGGTGGCGCTCCCCTGATCGACGAGCCGCTCACGCGGTATCCGTCGCTCGCCTACGCCGCCCAGGTGCTGGCGGTGGTGACTCTCGGCGCCGCCCGCGGCGCGCTGGACTACGTCCACGAGGTCGGAGCGGTCCGATCCAGCATCACCGGCGGTGACAGCAAGGGAAACCGGCCCGCGTACAAGACCGGGCTGGCCCGCGCCGAGGCCGATCTCCGCTCCGCTCGGGCCTTCTTCTACGAGATCACCGACGAGGTGTGGGACCTGGCGGTCCGCGGCGACGAGATCACCGACGAGTACACGGCCCTGCTCCGTCTGGGAGCAACCCAGGCCGCCCACGTCGGCCGCAACGTCGTGCTCGCCGCGTTCGACCTGGCCGGCACCGGGGCGATCTACGAGAGCCACCCGCTGCAGCGCTACCTTCGGGACGCTCTCGTCCCGGCTCAGCACGCCATGCTCCAGACCAACACCTTCGAGGCGGCCGGAGCCGTTCTCCTCGGCCTGGAACCCGGGATCCCCAGTTTCCCCTGACCGGGGCGGGATCTTCGAGACCAGCGCCTGCCTTCCCAGCGAAAGGACGCCCCATGACCGCCGAACCGTTGCGCACCCTGTTCTGCATCGGCAACAACCAGAACTTCTTCGACCTGCCGAAGGCGGAGATCGGCCCGGTGTGGGTCGGCATCTCCACCATGCTCTCGAATCTCGCGAACATGGACGGCATCCATGTCATCGGCACGTTCGACGACGACGCCCACATGGTGGGCCCGTCCGACGGCTGGCCCTGGACCTGCTACGTCCTGGCCGACGTGAAGGACCAGGAAACCGTGCGGGCCGCGTGCAACCTGTTGCGGACGACGATGATCGGCGAGTACGCCCTCTGGAAGTACTTCAAGATCGAGGCCCGCATGGGCCGAGAGCTGACGATCCGCGCCGACGTCGGGGTCTGATCCGTGACCGACACGGAGCACCGCCTCGAGGTGGTCGAGGCGAAGGAGGCCGTCCGCGACTGTCTCGCCCGCTATCTGGACCTGTGTGACGTGCCCGGCCCGCTGCAGAGCCCGGATCAGCTCGGCGTCCTGTTCACCGACGACGCGACCTGGGAAGGACTGGGTCCGGAGTACGCCGGCAAATTCGGAATCGCCCGGGGCCGAGACGAAATCGTGGCCCTCGTGTCCCGGTACCTGCCGCCGGCCGACCACTTCCTCCGCAACGTGCATCTCCTCGGGAGCGAGCAGATCCGTCTCGACGGCAACCGTGCGAGCGGGCAGTGGATCATGCAGCAACTGTCGCTCTATGCGACGGGAACGGCCGAGATTCTCTGCGCCCGGCTCATGATCGACTTCGACCTGGGCCGAACCGGGGGACGTACGGCGGCTCACATGAGCCGGTTCTGCACCCGCCGGATGTTCGCCGCGCCGCTGCCCGCCGAGGCGATGTTCCAACGGATCTGATGCATCCCGGTGATGCCCGCCCTTGCACTTCACGAACGAAGGAATCACATGACGACGACAGAAGAACCCACCGCACGCACCTACGCGGACCTCGTCGCGAACGACCGGGTCGCGGGCCGGCTGTACACCGATCCGGACATCTTCCAGGAGGAGATGAAGAAGATCTTCTACAAGACCTGGGTGTGGGTGGCACACGAGAGCGAGATCCCGGAGGCGGGTTCGTTCAAGACCACCCAGGTCGGAGACCAGCCGGTCATCGTGACCCGGGATCGCAAGGGCAACTTCAACACCCTGCTGAACCGGTGCCGGCATCGGGGGGCGACGGTGTGCGACCAGCGCAGCGGCAAGGCCAACGGCTTCACGTGCCCGTACCACAACTGGTCCTACGCACTCGACGGACGTCTTCGCGGCATCCCCTACCCGGACGGTTACGAGGGCGTCGTGGACAAGAAGGACTTCCCGCTCCAGACGCTGCGCACCGAGAGCTACCTGGGGATGATCTGGGCAACCTTCGACCAGGACGCCGAGCCGCTCGAGGACTTCCTCGGCGACGCCAAGATCTGGATGGAACGCTTCTTCAAGCAGAGCAACGGATTTCCGACCAAGGTGCTCGGCGTTCACAAGTTCCGGTTCAAGGGGAACTGGAAGATCCAGCTCGAGAACACCACGGACGGGTACCACTTCCCGATGGTGCACAAGTCGTGGATGGCCTCGGTCGACGCCGAGACGGCGGACATGATGTCGTTCATGGACGACCCCGCGGCCGAGACCCACGCCCTCGGCAACGGGCACAGCGTCGCGATCATGGCCGCGGCCCACGCGGATCTCGATGTGGACGACGGAACGGAGGAGATCCAGCCCCGCTTCCAGCATCTGGTCGACGAACTCGCCGCCGCGGGAGAAAGCCCCGAACGGATCCGTCGCTATATGCGTTCCATGCACGGTTGCGGGTTCAACCTCAACACCTTCCCGAACGTCGCGATGTCGTCGTCGTTCTTCCGGGTCCTGATCCCTCTCTCCGTCGACGAGACCGAGATCTGGCACATGGCCCTCGGCATGGACGGCGGGCCCGAGAGCGTCAACCGCGAGCGACTGAGGATCCACGAGCACTTCCAGGGGCCGTTCGGTTTCGGTAGCCCCGACGACGCCGAGGGTTGGATCCGGGTGCAGATCGGGGCCGGCGGCAATCCGAACATGCCGATCCTCGTCAACCGCGGCGAGGGACGCGAGTACACGACCGAAGAAGGTTGGCCCACCTCTCATGTCACCGACGAGACGGGGATGCGGGAAGCCTACGCGATGTGGAAGAAGATGATGAGCAATGACTGAGGTCGTACCGATGCCGACCCTGACGGACTCCCGTACCCTCCGGGCCATCGAACTCGTCTGGAAGGAAGCTCAGGTCCTCGATGCCAAGGACTATCGAGCCTGGGAGCAGATGTACACGGACGACGCACATTACGTGATTCCCATCGATCCGGACACCGACGACTTCGCCGCGGGCCTGAACATGGTCTACGACGACAAGCGCATGCGGCACCTGCGCGTCGAGCGGATGATGCAGGGCTACTCGCCCTCCGCGGTGGCCGCGGCCCGGACCGTGCGGATCGTCTCGCGGTTCACCGTGGAGGAAATCACCGACACCTCGGTCACTCTCCGATCGGCCCAGATCCTCAATGCGTTCAAGCGCAACGAATTCACGACGCTCGGCGCCGAGCTGACCCACCGGATCGTTCTCGGAGCGGACGGGGACAGAATCTCACTCAAGGTCGTGCGGCTCATCGACAGCGAGGACGCGGTCAGCGCCTCGGGTTACCTGCTGTAGGAGGCCGATGTGATCTCTCAGTCCACCGGCACCGGGCCGGGTATCGCCGTTGTCACCGGCGCGGCCGGAGGTATGGGTGCCGCCATTGCCCGGAAACTCCACGCCGACGGTAGAAGGGTTCTGCTCGCCGACATCGACACGGCCGGTGTCGAAGCCCTCGCGGCGGAGTTGTCCCCCGACGGATCGACCGCACGCGGTCTCGAGCTCGACGTCAGTCGCAAGGTCGGATTCGAGGAGGCCCTGGCGACATCCCGGCAGATCTGGGGCATCCCCACGATCGTCGTCAACAATGCTGCCGTCACGCAGGCAGCGGATCTGATGAACCTGGCGGAGGCGGACTTCACGAGTGTGCTCACGACGAACGTGAACAGCATCTTCTTCGGTTGCCAGGTGTTCGGCGCGGCCATGGCCGACCAGGGCTTCGGACGGATCGTCAACATGGCCTCACTTGCCGGCCAGAACGGAGGGACGGCAACCGGTGGCCACTACGCGGCCTCCAAGGGAGCGATCCTGACCACCACCAAGGTCTTCGCGCGCGAGCTGGCCGGCCGGGGAGTGACCGTGAACGCGATCTCTCCCGGGCCGCACGACCTCCCGGTCGTGCGGGCCACGGTGCCCCCGGACAGGCTCGCGGGCATCGTCGCCGGGATTCCGGTGGGCCGCTTGGGAAGTCCGTCGTTCGTGGCGGACATGGTCGGGCTGCTCACCTCGGACGACGCCTACTTCGTCACAGGTGCCTGCTGGGACGTCAACGGCGGGCTGTACCTCCGCTGAGCGGAGTCCTCCCGTCCGGGAGGGCCCCGGTCGGCGTTTTCCGTCCGGAGAAATTCACGAGGAGAACGGACATGGCACTCATCGACGTCACCGTCGCCGAGATCATTCAGGAATCACCCACCGTCAGATCGTTCAGGCTGGCGAAGACCGACGGGTCGCCACTGGGTACGTATCTGCCGGGCGCGCACATCGATGTCGTCGGACCCACGTCGATCACCCGCCAGTACTCGCTGTTCAGCACGCCCGATGCGCAGGATTCGTTCGCCTTCGCGGTGAAGCGCGAGGAGAACTCCCGCGGCGGCTCGGCCGCCCTCCACGAAGTGGGGGTGGGCGACGTTCTCCGGATCAGCTCCCCGCGGAACCTGCTGAGCATCGCGACGGACGCCACGCACCACGTCCTGGTCGCCGCCGGCATCGGCATCACCCCGATGCTGAGCCTGGCGCGCTACATGGACGTCCACGGCATCAGCTTCGAACTGCACTACTTCGCGCGCAGCGAGAAGGAAGCCGCCTTCCTTCCGCTGCTGCGTGACCGCTGCCCGGAGAAGCTCCGTGCCCATCTGGGGGTGGCCCGGGAGGACCAGGACGAGATCCTCGGAACCACCTTTGCGGGAATGGATCCCGGCGCCCACGTCTACACGTGCGGACCCGACGGGTTCATGACCAAGGTCGTTGCGCTCGCCGGCCGGCACGTCCCGGCCGGGTCGATCCACCTCGAGAACTTCCACGCGGCGGAACAGCCGGACGCCTCCGAGAACTCCGCGTTCGAGGTGGAACTGGAGGGGGAGACCTATCAGGTCCCGGCCGACCGGAGCATCGTCGAGGTGCTTCAGGAGAACGGCTGCGACGTGGACACGTCCTGCCAGGAGGGCATCTGCGGTACCTGCATCATGCAGGTGCTGGCAGGGACTCCGATCCACCGGGACAACGTTCTCACGCAGTCCGAGAAGGAATCCGGCGAGATCATGGCAGTCTGCGTGTCCCGGGCAGCGGGCGAGCGCCTGGTGCTGGACTACTACTGATCCTCGACTACTGATCCTCGACCGGCACGTCCACCCCGTACCGAAGGACGTCCCGCACGAGGGTGCTGATGCTGTCGGCGTCCGTCTTGCTCTTGATGCGAGCACGATGGACGTCGACGGTCTTCACGCTCATGCCGAGTTTCCGGGCGATGTTCTGGCTGGGTAGGCCTTCGACCACCAGGGCCAGGATCTGACGCTCGCGCGGCGTGAGGGACGAGACCTTGTTCCGGACCGATTCCCGCACGACATGGTCGGTAAAGCGGAGCCGGGCCTTCTCCACCCCGGCCTGCACGGCGTCCAGCAGCCGTTGCGGATCGTAGGGCTTCTCGAGGAAGTCCAGCGCCCCCGCCTTCAGGGTGGAGACGGACATCCGGATGTCGCCGTGGGCGGAGACGAAGATGATCGCCACGTGCGGCGCGAACTCGTTGAGCTTCTCCTGCAACCGTGTCCCACTCATGCGGGGCATGCGCACGTCGAGGACGATGCAGGCCGGCCGGCTCCCGTCGTAGGCGTTCAGGAACTGCTCACCGCTGTGGCAGATCACCGGTGTGATCCCGATGCTCTCCAGCAACCAGTCGACGGATTCGCACAGTTCGAGATCGTCGTCGACCACGTACACCGTCGTCTCGGCTCGGAGGTCGTCCGCACTCTCCGCCATGGCTCTTCACCTCCGGATTCGGGGGCCAGGGCGTATCCCTGGCTCCCGACATTGTCCCCGTCCGCCCCGCGGTGGGAACCACCTGCTCAGGCGACGTCCGCCGCGGCGTCGTCCCAGCCGGCATCGGCGGTCCAGTAGTTCATTCCCGCCGCGCTCACCTGGTGCCGCCAGGCGGTGGTCCGCCGCAGGAGTGGTTCTTCCCTGCGGACCGACTCGTCGGCCGCCTCGGGGCCGTCGGCCTCCACCGTCCAGTGGACCCAGTTGACCTCACGGCCGTACTCGTCGTGGACGAACAGATCGACGTGGTGCCAGCCGCGGTCGAACGTGTCCTCGTAGCAGGTGAGGAACATCCGGTGGTGGTTGGTGGGGCGGGGTTCGAGCATGGCTGATCCTTTCACCGAGCCGAGCGAGTATTGTCACCGAGCCGAGCGAGTAATGTCACCGAGCCGAGCGAGCGGGCGGCTCAGACGGCAATCACGGGCAGTTCACGTAGGAGGGCCTCGAGCTTCTCGCCCACGTCGAGCAACCGGTCCTCGTGCCCCGGCAGCCCGACGATCTGCAGGCCCAGCGGCAGTCCCGCGGGGGTACGGGCACCCGGCACGACCACGACCGGTAGACCGAGCAGCTGCCACGGCCGGCTGAGGATCGGCGACCCGGTCGCGGACAGGCCGAGCGGGGCCGGACCCAGCGCTGCAGGGCCGACGATGATCGGAGCGGAGTCCAGAATCTCGTCCAGCAGTTCACGAGAGCGGTCCCGACGGGTCAGGGCCGCGGAATACTCGGCCCCGGGGGTTCTGCGACCGTTCTCCAGGAGGTCTCGGATCGGCGCGCTCAGTGCCTGCGCGTGTTCGTCGAACTCGTGTGCCCGTGCCCGGGCGGCTTCGTACGACATGACGGTGACGTGGTCCTCGGCCAAGGTCTGAACATGATCGTCCCAGTCGAGCGGTTCGGCCTTCACTCCGATCTCTTCCAGCAGGGCGGGCACATGTTCCAGCAACGCCGCCATGGGCGGCTCCAGGGGGTGGAGAGCACCGGCGTTCCAGACCAGGCCCCGAGCAACCGGCTCCGGAGCCCGGGCATCGGAGCGCTCGCGACCGGTGAATGCGTTGTGCACGAAGCGAAGATCGGCCACGGACCGGGTGAGCAGGCCCAGCGAGTCCAGTGACTCGCTCAGACCGGTGATGCCGGACATGTCCGTGGTGCCGTGGGCGAGGACCATGCCGGCGGCTCCGCAGTACGAGGCCGGCCGGGTCAGCGAACCCGCCGTCTGGGTGCCGAGCGCGAGGGGCACGGTCCCCGCCGCGACGGCCGCAGCCGATCCACTGGAGGACCCGCCGGGGGTGTGATCGAGGGCGTGGGGATTGCGGGTGGGGCCGGGGGTGAAGTAGCCGAACTCGGTCGTCACGGTCTTGCCCTGGACGATCGCACCGAGGGAACGCAGACGAGTCACGCAGGCAGCATCGGTGCCGACGGCATCCGGGGAGGTGACTGCGGAGCCGGCACGCGTGGGCATCCCGGCTACGTCGATGAGGTCCTTGACTCCGGCGGACACACCGGCCAGAGGCGCAGAGCCGGGGTCCCGGTCGACGGCACGAGCCTCTGCCGCAATCGTCGACGACAGGCACACCCAGGCGTCGAGTTCCGGTTCGCGCAGCTCGATCGCTCGTCTGACCTGCGTGGCGAGGTCCTCGGCCGGCACCGACCCGGTCCGGACGACCCCGACCTGCTCCCGCAGAGACAGCTCCGACGCGCGCGTGCTCATACTCCTCCTCCGGTCTCGACTCCTCCATTCTGGGCGAACAAGCCGAGGGCCGACAGTAAAGGTTTCCCTCCTACCGCAGTAAGGACGCATGGAAATAGCTTCTGAACCACTGTCGACCCGCTGGCGGATTCCGCATCCGCAGCTCGCTAGGAAAGGTGGCTGCTCATGGCTTCGACCGTGGCGCCCGAAGTCTCTGTCTCCCCGGAACCCGGGGAGAAGAGGATCGACTTCCACAGGATGAACCGCAAGGCGTGGATAATCACGGCTCTGCTCGTCCTCTTCCAGATCGTGGCCTTCGCCGACAAGGCCGTACTCGGCCTGGTGGCCTCGAAGGCCATGCCCGATCTCGGAATCTCCGCCGTACAGTTCGGTTTCATCGGCAGCGCGTTCTTCTTCCTCTACGCGGTGGTCTCCGTGGTCACGGGTTTCCTCGCCGCCAGGTTCTCGGTCAAGTGGATCATCCTCACCATGGGCGTCGTCTGGGCGGTCATGCAGTTCCCGATGCTCCTCGGTGGCGGTGCCGCGGTGCTGCTGGTGACCCGCATCGTCCTGGGCGGCGCGGAAGGTCCCGCCACGGCGATGTCCCTCACCGCGGCCCATTCGTGGTTCGAACCGCGCCGTCGCGCCCTGCCGTCCAACCTGGTGGCCGCCGGCTCGACGCTGGGCCCGGTCATCGCCGCGCCTGCCCTCGCCTGGGTCATCGTCGCCTGGGGATGGCGCTGGGCCTTCGGCGTCCTCGGCATCGTCGGGCTCGTGTGGGTCGTCGCCTGGCTCCTGATCGCCGGTGACGGACCGTTTGCCGGGCACGGCAAGCAGAACCCCGCCGCCGCCCGCACCGCCGCCCGCACCGCCGATCGGAAGCCGGCCGATGCCGCCGACGAGGTGGCCACGAACGATGTGGACGAACAGAAGCCTGTCGTCGTATGGCGTGCCCTGCTCAGCATGACCTTCCTCGCCGCGGTGATCGGCGGCGCCTCGAACTTCTGGGTCCAGGGGTTCGTCACGACATGGTTGCCCCAGTACCTCGGCACCGTCGTCGGCCTGTCGCTTCCTCAGGTCGGCACCGTCACCACCTTTCCCTGGATCCTCGGAGCCGCCGTGTTGCTGCTGCTCGGTTTCCTCGGCCACCGGTTGATGAAGCGCGGCCACAACGCGCATCGCGCGATCGCTGTCCCGTTCGGCATCGCGGCTCTGGTGGCCGGAGTCTGCTTCATCCTGGTCCAGGCGACCTCCGGTGTGCTGGCCGTCGCCCTCCTGTGCCTCGCCGCGGGCTGCAGCCTCGCGTACCCGATGACCGCCTCTGCGATCGCCTATGCCGTCGGCGCCAAGCAGCGACCGATTCTCATGGCCACGCTCGGCGGCGTGGCGTCGATCGGTGCCATCGTCTCCCCCACGCTCGTGGGCTGGCTGATGGCCCGCGCCGGTTACGTCTCTCCCGCTGCAGGAAGCGAACTGACCACCGAAATGGCGACGAACATGGCGATCGGTGTGCACCAGGCATTCACCATCACCGGCATCATCCTTCTCGTCGGCGGTCTCCTCTGCATCCTCTTCCTGCGGCCCGAGAGCCTCGGCCGGAAACTGCAGTCCAAGTACGTCAAGCACTGAACCCGGCATCTCGATGCATGCCGGCACCATCCCACCGTCCCCGAGATCAGGAGGACCTCCATGACAGGTTTCGCGACCCCGGTCGACCAGGGGCTCTTCCGGGAAGTGATGGGGCACTACCCGACCGGTGTGGCTGTCGTGACCGGCCGCGCGGACGACGGGGAACTGCTCGCCCTGGTGGTCGGAACCTTCGGTTCGGTGTCTCTCGATCCGCCCCTCGTCTCCTTCATGCCGATGAAGACGTCGAGGACATTCGCCAAGATGCGGGAGTGTACTTCGCTGTGCGTCAACATCGTCGGCGGCGAGCAGGAGGAACTGGTCGCCACCGTCGCACGACGCTGGGAGAACAAGTTCGACGGGATCGACTGGTTCCCGTCCCCGTCGGGGGACCCCGTACTGGCGGAATCGGTGGCGTGGATCGACACCCGCATCACCGACACGGTGGAGGCGGGCGACCATTGGATCGTCCTGTGCGCTGTGGCGGACATGGCCGTCACCAACCCGGTGGCCCCGCTGATCTTCTTTCAGGGCGGTTACGGAAGTTTCGTCGGCACGTCGCTGATGGCCCGGATGGAGCACCGGATTCTGTCGGCGATTCAGGATGCGGACTGCGCGCGGCCGGCCGTGAGGGACCTCGCGAACGAAATAGGTTGCGAAGTCACGCTCTACACGGCCGTCGGCCATGACGAGATGGCGACCGTTCTCTCCGCGTCGGCTCCCGGAATCGACCCGGAGAACGGACTGGCGCAGCGAGTTCCGATCGTGCCACCCATCGGCGATTCACTCGTCTTCGATCTGCCTCCCGAGGATCAGGAGCGGTGGATCGCCAAGGCTCGCGGCGTCGAGGAGTCCGGCAGACAGCTCTACCGGGACCGTCTCGACTTCGTCCGCGAACACGGGTTCCTGCTGTCGTTCCTGCCCCGGGAGGGCGGTGCCGCATACGAGGAGATGCGCGCCGCCACCCGCCGGTACGAGAGCGGAAGGCTGACACCGGCACAGGAACGGAGCATCCGGGAATGCGTCGTAAGGTCGACGGTCGACTACCGGTTGCACGACCTCGACGGTGCGGAAACGTACGACCTCGGTTCGGTCGTACTACCGGTTCGCGACCGAAAAGGTGACTACACGCTCACGCTGCGATTGGCGCAACTTCCTCGCCGGGTGTCCGGGACGCGGGTACGAGAGTGGATCGCTCGGGCCAAGGCGGTCGTCGGCGTCCTCGAGAGCGGTACCGACTTCGACCGGTAACCCGTTCCCGCGGAACGCGGTACACCGCGACATCCGGTGCCATGAGGGGTACCGGTCGGTCTTCGCCAGCTTGCATGTCGACCGGGTCGGTCACGGCTCGCCGGGCCGTGGGACGTGCGCCTGCCCCGTGCGTGTGTTCCACGGCTCCCGGATCCTGGCTGTGCGCGTCAGGCCGAGGGCGCTACCCGCACAGCCGCCGATCAAACTCGAGACGCTCCCCCGGCAGTGCGACGATCCCGTCCGCCGGATCGAGGCACGCGTGCGTCCGAGACGATTCCGCCTCCTCGGTTTTACCCGCCGCAGAATCGGTAACCCTGTGCCCATGGCGCACCCACCGAACGTGCTTCCGTGGCAGATCCACGGCTCGTGGACGCCCTCACACGTTCAGGGGTCCCAGGACCCGTTGCCGTCCCTCCTCGACGGCGGGCCGTGGGCGCGGGGCCGCTGCGGGCGGTACGCGCTGATCGACGAGGTGACGAGCGCGGCAACCCGCAGGAGGGAAGGGCCATGAAGATTGCGATGGTGTCCGAGCACGCACGCCTCCTGGCGGCCCCGGGCGACGCAGACTCCGGCGGCCGGGACGTGCACGTCGCCGAACTGTCGGCGGCGCTGGTACGGGCGGGACACGACGTCACCGTCTACACCCGTCGCGACGACCCCGATCTTCCCGAACGAGCCCGGACCGAGGAGGGGTACGAGGTGGTCCACGTCCCCGCCGGGCCACCCACCCGCCTGCCGGCGGACGAGCTCCTCCCGCGGATGGGCGAGTTCGGCACCTTCCTCGAACGCGCATGGACGAAGGACCGGCCCGACGTCGCCCACGCCCACTTCTGGATGTCGGGCATCGCGACCCAGCTCGCCGCCCGCAACGCCCGGGTGCCCACGGTGCAGACCTTCCACACCCTGGGCGTGGTCGAGCGCCGGCACCAGGGCAGTGCAGACTCCGGCTCGTCGAGCCGGATCCGCGTCGAGCGGCTCCTGGCCCTGGGCGCGAGCCGGGTGGCCGCCACCTGCTCGGACGAGGTGTTCGAGCTCGCCACGCTGGGTCTGCCCCGCACCCGCACGTCCGTCGTGCCCTGCGGCGTGAACCTCGAGCTCTTCACGCCCACCGGCCCCGAGCATCGAGCGCGCGGGGCCGGGCACCGAATCGTCACCGTGGGCCCGCTCGTGCCGCGCATGGGCTTCGACGTCGCGATCCGGTCCCTGGCCCTGCTCCCCGACACGGAACTGGTGATCGCCGGCGGACCGGTGGACGGCGACCTCGCCGACGATGCCGAGGCCGCCCGCCTGCGCGCCGTCGCCGAACAGCACGACGTGCGGGACCGGGTGCGGATGACCGGGCCCGTGCCCCGGGAGGACATGCCCGCGCTGCTGCGGTCGGCGGACGTCGTGGTGTGCACTCCCTGGTACGAACCGCTCGGCATCGTGCCGCTGGAGGCGATGGCCTGCGGGCGGCCCGTCGTCGCGACCGCCGTCGGCAGCCTGCTCGACACAGTCGTCGACGGGGTGACGGGCACGCTGGTGCCCCCGCACGCATCCGAGGCCGTCGCTGCGGCCCTGCACGGCCTGCTCACCGACGACGTCCAGCGCACCGCCTTCGGTCTCGCCGGCCACGACCGGGCGAGCACCCGCTACTCGTGGGACCGGTCCGCCGCCGACGCCGTGCGCACCTATGAGCGGTGCGTGCCGGAACCGCGGCAGGCGGTGCGGTCCACGCGCTCCGGAGCGCGCTGAAGGGACTCCCGGGATCTTCACGGAAATTTCACAGATTCGGCCGCCGGGCACAGGGCCGAGACGTTACTGTTGCGAACAAGGTTGAGAAGCAGCCGGTTCTCGTCTCGTGGAGGCGATTGCTGCGCTCCCCTGTCCCCCGACCGGGCGCTGCTCCAGCAGTCGGAATCATCTGAGGAACAGCCATGGTCTATCTGCGCTCCATCCTGGACGCACCGCACCGGTATTCGTCGTCGCTGCTCGACACCGCGCTGTTCGACGACTTCTCCGGCGACGGGACCCGGGTCTGCATCGACGTCGACGAACCGCCGGGCGGTCCCGTCGTGGTGCAGGTGTCAGGGAGCGTCGACGAGGGCGCCGCGCCGGTGCTGCACTCGTTCCTGCGCGAGGCCGTCGTGCGGGGTCGAGGCGTGGTACTGGACCTGTTGCAGGTCACCGCCGTCGAGTGCGACACCGCGGCACTGCTCGAGCGGGCCGAGTCGCTGCTCCGCGAGCGGGGCGCGAACATCACCGTCGCCGGCGGTGCGGCGGTGCGGCGCGCGGTACGGGACGCGGGATTCGAGGACCGGATCGCGTGCTTCGACACCTTCGGTCCGGCATTCGAGGCGGCACACCGCGGGTGCGACCTCCGGACCGCGGCACGGCGGGTGCAGCCGTGACCGCCAATGTCGTCCTGCTGCTGTTCGTGCTGGCAGCAGGCATCGGTGGCACCGCAGCGTTGCAGGGGGCGCTGCGGCGCCGCCGCTGACTTCACACCTTCCGGACGGCCGTGTGCGGTGCGTCGTGCGCGGGCGTGTGCTGTCCGCGCCGAGGCCGTTGGCCGATCGCCCGCCCGTTGATAGTGTTCTGCGTCACCTACCTCGGTCGCCGAGACCTCGGGGAACGGAGAAGCGCGATGCACGACGAGCACGTCGACGTCCTGATCGTCGGCGCCGGACTCTCCGGGATCGGCGCGGCCTGCCATCTGCAGGACGAATGCCCGGACAAGAGCTACACCGTCCTCGAGGCGCGCGACGCCATCGGAGGCACCTGGGACCTGTTCCGCTACCCGGGCATCCGCTCCGACTCCGACATGTTCACCCTGGGGTACTCGTTCCAGCCCTGGACCGAACCAGAAACCTTCGCCGACGGCCCGTCCATCCGCGACTACGTCCGTCGCACCGCGCGGACCCGCGGCATCGACGAGAAGGTCCGGTTCCACCATCGTGTGGTCCGCGCCGAGTGGTCCACGCCCGAGGCCCGCTGGACCGTGACGGCCGAGCGCACCGACACCGGCGAGCGCATTCGTCTCACGTGCGGCTTCCTGTTCGTCAACTCGGGCTACTACCGCTACGACGAGGGATTCACCCCCGAACTGCCCGGCGTCGAACGGTTCACCGGCACGCTCGTGCATCCGCAGCACTGGCCCGAGGACCTGGACTGCACCGGCAAGCGCGTTGTCGTCATCGGCAGCGGCGCCACCGCGGTGACCCTCGTCCCGGCGCTCGCGGAGTCGGCCGCACACGTGACGATGCTGCAGCGCTCCCCGAGCTACGTCATGTCACGGCCTTCGATCGACCCCGTCGCCGGTGCGCTGCTCGGCCGGGTGCCGTCGAAGATCGCCTATCCGATCGTCCGCTGGGCCAACGTGCTGGGCAGCATGGCCTTCTTCCAGTTGAGCCGGCGCCGGCCGGCTCTGGTCAAGAGGCTGCTGCGCAAGGGCGTGCTGAGCCACCTGCCCGCGGACTACGAGGTGGATGTCCATTTCCGGCCGCGGTACGACCCGTGGGACCAGCGGGTGTGTTTCGTTCCCGACGGCGACCTGTTCAAAGCCCTGCGCGAGGGCCGGGCGACGGTCGTGACCGACACGATCGGCACGTTCACGGAGAACGGAATCCGGCTCGCCTCGGGTCAGGAACTCGAGGCCGACGTGGTCGTCACCGCGACGGGGCTGAACCTGCTCCTGCTCGGCGGGATGGCCGTACGCGTCGACGGTCGCGACGTGGAGATGGGAAAGACGCTGGCGTACAAGGGGATGATGCTCTCCGGTGTCCCCAACCTGGCGTTCACCGTGGGATACACCAACGCGTCCTGGACATTGAAGGCCGACCTCGTCGCCGGATACGTGTGCCGCCTGCTGCGGCATATGGACGCGCGCGGGTACGCCTACTGCACCCCGACCGCTCCCGCCTCCACGACGGCCGCGTCACCGCTGGTCGATCTGGCGTCCGGGTACGTACTGCGCAGCATCGATTCGCTCCCCAAGCAGGGCCCCGCGGCTCCGTGGCGACTGTTCCAGAACTACGTCCGTGACCTGGTGATGATGCGCCGCGGCGGGCTCGAGGACGGCGCCATGCGCTTCTCCCGGGCAGCGGTCCCGACAGCGAAGCAGCCGGCCGCCTGAGGTCCCCGTACGGAATCTCCGAGCATCCCGGGGCCCGCTTCCGCGGATGCGCGTATCCGCGAGGAATCTCGCTGCCCGCCCGATCGAAAGTAGCAGCGTAGGTGGGCGGTTCCCAGCCGAGCGCGACACCATCCGGATCCGCCGCATAGACTGCCGGTGGAGGAGGCGGTCGACCCTCCCCTCCCCGGCGCACAGTTCCGCAACCGCGGCAATTTCCAGGGGCGGAGAGTGACATATGCAAGTTGGTGCCCTGTTCGGCAGGTATCGCCTGGACCGTCCACTGTCGGTGGATGCGACCGGCGAGGTGTGGGCCGCGTTCGACACGATCACGCATCGGCACGTCGCCGTGCGGGCGCTGCCGCCGGAGGCGACCGAGGACGACGACTACCGCGCTCGTTTCGAACGGGAAGCCGAGATCGCAGCGCGCATCCGGAACCCGCATGTGGTCCCGATCCACGACTTCGGGCAGATCGGCAGCCGACTCTTCCTCGCAACGACGATCGTCCAGGGCACGAGCCTGCAGGCGATGCTCCGGGCCACCGGCGCAATGGAGGTGCCGCGCGCGGTCGACGTCGTCGAGCAGCTGGCGTCGGCCCTCGAGGCCGTGCACGCGGCCGGACTGGTCGAGCAGGAGGTGACGTCGGCGAACGTCCTCGTGCAGGACGACGGGCTGATCTGCCTCACCGATGTGGGGTTCCCCCCGCATCCCGGCGCGGCGTCGGGCGTCTACGGCCTGACCACCGTGCTGTACGAATGCCTCACCGGCCGACTCTTCCAGTCGTCGAGCGGACCGACGTTGCCACCGCAATCGTCGTCGGTGCTCTCGACCCTGCCCGCCGGTATGGTCGACGTGATCGCCCGCGGAACGGCAGCCGAACCCGCGCGGCGTTACGGATCGGTGGGCGAGCTGGCCGCTGCCGCGCGCACCGCGGCAACATCGCAGCGACCCGCCCACAGGGCCTCGACCGCGATCGTTCCGGTCGACTGGAGCCGGCGCATCCTGGTCGCAGGCCTCGCGCTGGCGGCGATCATCGCCGTTTTCGTCGTCGGCAGCATGGCACTCGGCGCGATATCGCCCTCGTCCGAGGGCGCCGACCCCGCTCCGCTCCCGATCGCGGCGCGGCCGGCCGCGCCGACACCGTCGCCACCGACCACCCCGACAGGTGCGGACGAGGTGCCGTCGGAACCAGCGACACCTCGGACGGAAGCTCCGGCCGCCGAGGCTCCTCCGCTTCGGGATGCGGCCCCACCGGCACCCACACCCCGATCCGCACCGCAATCGCCACCTGCACCGGCACCGCCACCTGCACCGGCACCGCCGGCGCCCGCGCCCGCGCCGCAGGTACTGCCCTGCTACCCCGGCTACGAGCACACCCCGCCACCGGACGGACCCTGTCTTCCGGCCGGCTCACCCCCCGCACCAGCCCCGGCACCGCCGGCGCCCGCGCCACAGGTACTGCCCTGCTACCCCGGCTACGAGCACACCCCGCCACCGGACGGGCCGTGCTGGGCCCCCGCGAGCCTGCGGGGCCCGACCGGCGACGGGTGATCCCAATGAACCGTCCGCTCGCCGTCGGGCCGAATGTCACACGCATTCAGTTCAATCGAATGCATGTGACATTCGGCCGCCGAGGCGGGGTCAGAGGCGGGCGCCCGTCGTCGTCGAGAAGAAGTAGACCTCGCCCGCCTGCGGGAGCAGGTGCACCCGCTCGCCCGGACCGATCGGGACGCGTCGATCCACCCGCACCACGACCTTGCCCGACGCGCTCGACCAGTCGGCCGGCTCGGCGGCCGTCGCGTGGACGAACGATTCCGCGCCGAGCTGCTCGACGAGGTCCACCGTCAACGACAGGGTTCCGGAACGCCACGCCCCGACGGGGGTCCACGCCTCGGGCCGCACCCCGACGACGATCCGCTCGGCATCGACGTCGGCCGGCACGGCGACCCGCAGACTGCCGAGCACGGCCGCGCCGTCGCGGACGGGCGCGTCGAGCAGGTTCATGCCGGGCGACCCGATGAATCCGGCGACGAAGGTGTTGACCGGGTTGTCGTACAGGTCGCGGGGCGCGGCGACCTGCTGCAGGCGGCCGCCGTCGAGGACGGCCACCCGATCCCCCATGGTCATCGCCTCCACCTGATCGTGGGTGACGTACACGGTCGTGGTGCCCAGCCGACGTTGCAGTCCCGCGATCTGCGAGCGTGTGCTGACCCGCAACTTCGCGTCGAGGTTGCTCAGCGGTTCGTCCATGCAGAACACCGCGGGCCGTCGCACGATGGCCCGGCCCATCGCCACGCGCTGCCGCTGCCCGCCCGAGAGCTTGCCCGGTTTGCGGTCGAGCAGCGGCTCGAGCTCGAGCATCCGCGCGGCTTCGAGCACCCGCGCCGACCGTTCCGCCTTGCCGACGCCGGCGTTGCGCAACGCGAAACCCATGTTCTCCGCCACCGTCATGTTCGGATACAGCGCGTAGTTCTGGAACACCATCGCCACGTCGCGTGCCTTGGGCGGCAACCCCGTCACGTCGGCTCCGCCGATGTCGATGCGGCCGTCGTCGACTGCCTCGAGCCCGGCGAGCATCCGCAGGCTCGTGGATTTCCCGCAGCCCGACGGACCGACCAGGACCAGGAACTCCCCGTCCGCGACGTCGAGGTCGAGCCGGTCCACCGACGGCCGTTCGACGCCCGGGTAGCGGTGGGTGACGGTCCGGAAACCTATGCTTGCCAAGGCTGTTCCTACAGGTTCGGGGTGATCTGGCGATCGATGATCTGCTGCAGCTGACGGGTGACGTCGCCGAACGCCGTCGTCACGTCGGCGCCCTGGAGGGCGATCTGCTCGAGGCCGGTGCCGATGATCTGGTCGCCGCCGGGTACGAAGACGCGCGCGTAGTCCTGCGAGCGGGTGCGCGCGAGTTGGTCGACGGCGGTACGAGAGTTGGGGTTCTGCTCGAGGAACGCCTTCATGTCGGGGTTCTCGGTGGCGGACTTGCGCACCGGCATGTAGCCGATCCGCTGCGAAAAGTAGGCGGTGTTCTCCCCGTTGGTGACGAAGTCGATGAACTTCAGCGCGTTGCGCTTTCGCTCGTCGGAGATGTTCGCGGGGATCGCCAGTCCGGCGCCGCCGGTGGGGCATCCCGGAGTGCCGTCGGGGGCCGGCAGGAACGCGGTGCCGAAGTCGAACGCGGCGTTCTTCGTGATGCCGGACAGGTCGCCGGTGGAGGCGATCGTGGACGCGATGATCCCGGCGGAGAAGTCGTTGGCGATGTCCGTGGAGACACCCGCGTACTTCCCGGTGTGGATCATGTCCTTCAGGAACTGTCCCGCGGCGATCGTCTCCGCGTCGCCGAAGCGCAGCCGCCAGCCGTCGGAGTAGGCACCGCCGAACGTCCAGATCGGTCCTTCGAAGGTCCAACCCAGGTAGTCCTTGGCGTTGCCCCAGCCGTGCGCCAGCTTGCCTGACCCGACGGCGCGTTGCAGTTCGGGCCCCCACTCGGAGAACTCCTGCCAGGTGGCGGGCCCGCGGTCGGGCAGTCCCGCCTGCCGCCAGACGTCGCGGTTGTAGTAGAACAGCGGGGTCGAGCGGGCGTAGGGCAGCGCGAAGTGGCGGCCCTCGAAGAGGTAGTCGGCCAGCAGGGAATCGACGTAGTCGCCGGTATCCACGCCGACCTCGGTGAACAGGTCGTCGAGCGGCGTGATCGCGCCGGCGAGCGCGTAGTTGAACCACCACACGTCCGACAGGACCACAACGTCGGGCAGATCGCCCCCGGACAGGGCTGCGTTGAACTTCTGTGACACCTCTTCGTAGTTCTTGCCGCCGTCGACGAGGTCGACGGTCAGGTCCGGGTACTTCGCCTGGAACCGGGCGATGAGTTCCTTCTCCACGTCCTGGGACTTGCCCGGGTGGTTGGACCAGAACTTGATCGTGTTCGCGTCGGAGGCGGACCCCGAGGTGCCCGCCGACCCGGACGAGCCGGTGCCGGCGCACGCGGCCAGCGCTGCGCTCGCCGCGACCACCCCGGTCAGTCCCAGAAATCCACGCCTGTCGATGTTCACGAAGTTGCTCCTGGAAGAGTTCAGCCCTTGACCGCACCGGAGGTGAGGCCCTTGATCATGTGTCGTTGCAGCGCAAGGAAGACCACGAGGATCGGCAGCATGGCCAGCACCGTGCCGGCCATCACCGGACCCCAGTTGGTGACGCCGTCGTTGTTCTGCAACTGGGTCAGTCCGATCGGCAGCGGGGCCACCGACGCGTCGTCGGCCATGAGGAACGGCCACAGGTATTCGTTCCACTCGTTGACCACGGTGATGAGCGCGAACGCGACCAGGGTCGGGCCGGACACGGGCAGCACGACCCGCCACAGCAGACGGACGTGTCCGGCGCCGTCCATCCGTGCCGCCTCGATGATCTCGGCGGGGATGGACAGGAAGTGGTTGCGCAGCAGGAACGTTCCGAACGCGACGCCCGCGAGCGGCACGATGATCCCCTGGAAGGTGTTGCGCCATCCCCATTCCGCCACCAGCGCGTAGTTGGAGATGACCGTGATCTGGTTCGGCACCATCAGGGCGGCGACGATGCCGACGAACACGAGATTCTTGCCGGGGAACCGCAGGAACACCAGACCGTAGGCGCTCAGGATGCCGAGGACGAACTTCACGCTCGACAGCACCGTGGTGATGATCAGCGAGTTCCGCAGGAACGTGCCGAACGGCACCGAGGTGACGGCCTCCGTGTAGTTCTGGGGATGGAACATGCTGGGCCACCAGGTGACCGGCAGCGTGTAGATGTCGGGCCGCTGCTTGAACGACGTCACCACGATCCAGTACAGCGGCAGCGCCACGACGAGCAGTGCGACGACCATCGCGGCGTAGGCGAGCACACGGATCGCGCGCTCCCGACGCCGGTACGGCTCTGCCGCCGTCGGCTCCGCACGTACGATCCGACGGTCCAGAAGCGCCGTCATCCCACGATCTCCTTCCGCGCCACCGGCCGGATGTCACATTCCGTCGATGGGACCGAACGCGTGTCACATTCGGCCCCGCGCCCGCGACGGCGACGGCGAAGGCGGGGGCCGCGGACGGGGCGGGGCCGGTCGTCGCGGTCCATGAGACGCACCTGGTACACCGTGACCGCCAGCAGTACGAGGAACATGACGGTCGCGACGGTGGCGCCGTAGCCGGCCCGGAAGTTGCGGAAGGACTCGTTGTAGACCTGGTAGACCATCGTGGTGGTTCCGGTGCCGAGCGGTCCGCCCCGGGTCATCACGTTGATGATGTCGAAGACCTGGAACGAGTTGAGCAGCACGGTGATCGACAGGAAGTAGGTGGTGGGTCGCAGCTGCGGCAGGAGTACGCGCCGGAAGGCGGTCCACGACGAGGCGCCGTCGATCGCGGCGGCCTCGGAGAGTTCGGGGCGCAGGCCCTGCAGGGCGGCGAGATAGATGACGAAGGTGTAGCCGAGGTTCTTCCACAGGTAGGTGAGGGTGACCATCACCAGCGCCCAGGCCGGATCCTGGTAGAAGTCCGGGGCGCCGATCCCGACCCTGTCCAGCAGGTCCTGGACGAGGCCGAAGTTCGGGTCGAACACGAACTGGAACGCCACGCCCACCGCGGCGCCGGAGATGACGAACGGCGCGAAGAGTGCGGAGCGAACGAGGTTGCGGCCCAGGAGTTTACGGTCCAGCAACAGCGCCAGCGCCAGACCGAGCAGCATGGATCCCGCGACGGTGGCGACGGTGAACACGACGGTGTTGCCGACGATCTGCCAGGTGTCGGCGCGGCCGAACCACTCGCGGTAGTTGCCGAATCCGACGAACGTGGCGGTGGGGCTCGAGATGTTCCACTCGAAGAACGAGAGGCGGATGTTGTCGACGAGCGGCCGGTACGTGAACAGGATCAGCAGCGCGAGATTCGGTCCGATCAGCGCGGCGAACAGCGCGTAGTCGCCCCATGGGCGTCGCGACAGCCCCCGATCGGGTTGGGGCAATACTCTTTCCGGACTCGAGCGCACTGCGGCAGTGTGCCTGCCGCGGGCGAACCGGAGGTTACGCCGGTCTGGCGCCGGCGAGTACTCTCGCCACCCGGAAGGTCACCAGGTGCTCGCCGGCGTCGACCGTTGTCCGGCTAGAGGTTCCAGTCGCCGAGGCCGTCCCAGCCGTTGAGGGTGCCGCCACCGGTGTTCTGCACGATCACCGGGTCGCCCTTCTGGGCGTTCTCGAAGAACCAGCGACCGTCCTCGGTGCTCACGTTCAGGCACCCGTGGCTGACGTTGGTGTTGCCCTGCGCCCACTCGGACCACGGCGCCGCGTGCACGAAGATGCCGCTGTTGGAGATGCGGGTCGCGTACTCGACGTAGGTGCGGTATCCCTCGGGCGAGTCGACCGGAACGCCGTACGTGGACGAGTCCATGTACATGTCGCGGAACTTCTCGCCGACGATGTAGGTGCCGTTGGGCGTCTCGTAGCCGGGCTTGCCGAACGACGTCGGCATGGTCTTGACGACCTCGCCGTTGCGGGTGACGGTGATGGTCTTGGTGTTGTCGTCCGCGACGGTGATCAGCGCGTCGCCGACGGTGTACGACGACTGCGTGCCCCCGGCGTTCACGGTGACCTGGGTGTGGGCCGGCCAGAACTCGAACGGCCGCCACCGCACCTGCCGGTCCGAGGCCCAGTAGAAGTGCCCGGACACCGGCGGGTTCGACGTGACGGTGATGGCGCGCTCGGCGGCCGCGCGATCGGTGACGTTCTCGTCGAAGCGGATGATGATCGGTTGGGCCACGCCGACCGTCTCACCGTTCGACGGGTTGATCGACGGGGCCGAGAACGGCGGCGGCGTGGGTGCGACGGAGTTCGAGCCGCCCGGAAGCCTCTCGACGAGTTCCTGCACGCTCGGCAGTTCGGGCCCGCCCGGCCACAGGGGTACCGCGGCGGCGGGTCCCGTCATGGTGAGCATGGCGGCGCCGGCCCCCACCAGCGCGGTGGCGACACGGCCGGACCAGCGACCGGCGCGGCCGCGACTGCTCGGCCGACCCTTCTTCTCGAACATTCGACAACCCATCGTTCGTTCGTGCCGTCGCACCCACGTCCGCCCCGACAGCGACGACTTGGCGACCCCATTAGACACAGCTCCCCGCAGGCGGGCAATTCGACCATGCCCGCCCGGACGGCCCCTCGCGGGCTCGCGCCCAGGTCAGGACTCGATTCGAGAGGCGGCAAGGAGATCGGCGACATCGACGAACTTCACGCGAGAGCGACCCGCGGCGCCGCCCCGGGCGCGTTCCTGCTTGTCGATCTGCTGCCAGCCCCGGTAGTCGACGTACTCCGGCCGGCGCTCGGAGACCAGCGCCGCGAGCTTCTCCCGGTCGGCGACGGGTGCGACGAGCCGGCCGGCCACGAAATCCTGGACCAGGTGCTCGACGGTCTGGGCGGAGCACTGCTTGTTGGTGCCGATGACGCCGGTGGGTCCGCGCTTGATCCAGCCGGCGGTGTACACGCCGGGCAGCGGCTCGTTCGTCTCCGGGTCCACGACCCGGCCCTCCTCGTTGGGGAGGATGCCGCGCTGGTCGTCGAACGGCAGGTCGGCGACGGGGGCGCCACGGTAGCCGACAGAACGCAGGACCAGGCCGGTGGCCAGGGTCTCGGTCTGCCCGGTGCGGTGCGCCTCGAGCCGGCCGTTCGCCTCGACCAGTTCGGTGCGTTCGAGGGTGATCGATTCGACCCGGCCGTCACCGCTCAGCTCGACGGGGGCGGCGAGGAAGCGCAGCACGATCCGCTTGTTGCCCTCGGTGGGGCGCCGCTGGGCGAAGCCCTGGACCTGTTCGACCTTCAGCACGATCCGCGGTTCGGCGGTGGGGTCGTCGACGAGGGCGCGGCCGGCCGGGTCGAGTTCGGCCTCGGCCGGGTCGACGACGATGTCGACGCCCGCGAGCTGACCGAGGGCCAGCAGTTCCGGGTTGGTGTAGGCGGCCTGGGCGGGTCCGCGGCGTCCCACGACGACGACCTCGCGGATGTTCGACTCGCGCAGGGCGGCGACGGCGTGGTCGGCCATGTCGGTCTTCGCCAGCTCGTCCGGGTCCATGACCAGCGCCCGCGCCACGTCGAGGGCGACGTTGCCGTTGCCGACGATCACCGCGCGTTCGCCGGACAGGTCGAAGGTGCGGTCGGCGTAGTCGGGGTGTCCGTTGTACCAGGCGACGAACTCGGTGGCCGCGTGCGAACCGGGCAGGTCCTCGCCGGGCACGTCCAGGCGCCGGTCCCCGGCGGCGCCGACGGCGTAGAGCACGGCATGGTGGTGCGCGAGCAGTTCCTCGTGGCTGATGTGGGTGCCCACCTCGACGTTGAACCAGCACTGGCTCTTCTTGTGGCCGAGGGCACTACGGAACAGCTCACCGACGGCCTTGGTGCTCTGATGGTCCGGGGCGACACCTGCGCGGACGAGGCCGTACGGGGTGGGCAGGCGGTCGAAGATGTCGACCTCGACACGGGCCCGGCCGGTCAGCTCCAGCGCGGCGTAGCAGGCCGCCGGTCCCGAGCCGACGATCGCCACCCGCAGGGTGCCGAGCTCGGCGGGAATCTTGGTGCGGTCGCGTTCCTCGGGCCAGTCCGGTCCGATCGGGTATCGCCGGTAGTAGTCCTCGGCGATCTTCAGATAGGGCTCGTGCGCGGCGGGCAGCTCGTTGTCGGCGTAGATCGCGTCCACCGGGCATTCGTCCACGCACGCGCCGCAGTCGATGCAGGTGTCCGGGTCGATGTAGAGCATCTCGGTGGTGGCGAACGGCGCCTCGTCGGGCGTGGGATGGATGCAGTTGACGGGGCAGACCTCGACGCACGAGGCATCGTTGCAACACGCCTGGGTGATCACGTAAACCACGGTGGATACCTGCCTGAAGTGCCGGGGGTTCGACGACCCACTCAGACTATAACGTGTTCCAATTCCGGTCGAGATCCGGTTCGCCGCCCCTGCTCTCCCGGCGTGTCCCCCGCCACCGGACCGGACGCGTCAGCCGTCGGTCGGCTCGATGCGGAAGCCGATCTTCACGGTCACCTGGATGTGCGCGACGGCCCCGTCGTCGATGTGGCCCCTGACGTTCATCACCTCGAACCACTCGAGGTGGCGCGTGGTCTCCGCCGCACGCGCGACGGCCTGCTTGATCGCGTCGTCGACGCTGTCCGTCGACGAACCCACCACCTCGATCACCCGGTACACGTGGCTCACAGTGTCGCTCCCTCCGTATCGAACTGCTTCGAACAATCAATCGTGGGGGTAGGCGCCGCGGCACCTTCCTCAGGCGCGGCGGGCCAGGTCGCGCGCCAGCGCGCCGAGCCGCGCGAGGCGCAGATCGCCCAGCGCGATCGGACCGCTGCCCAGCCGGTTCGTCGTGAACGCAAGCGACAGTCCGGTGTCGAGGTCGGCGAAGGCGCCGGAACCGCCGACCCCGTAGTGGCCGAGCGCCCCGCGCGGCCGCTCCCGGCTGACGAACACCGGCTGGTGGTAGCCGAGCCGCCACGCCATCGGGACCCCGAGCACGTAGTCGCGGCCGCGCACCTGGACCTCGCTCATGGCCTCGATGGTTTCCGGGTGCAGGAACTGCACGCCGTCGATCGTGCCGCCCGCGGCGATCGCCCCGTACATCCGCGCCAGGGCGCGCGCCGAGAACACCCCGTTCCAGCCGGGCATCACCGCGTCGTGCACCGCGGGATCGCGCACCAGCTCGTCGAACTCCTCCGGCATCGCGGCCTCCGCGAGGCCCCGGGTGAGGCTCACCCGGGACAGCACCGAGGCGGTCATCCCCCAGTGCAGGCCGGCGGGATTGATCCGCGGGAACAGCTTGGCGATGCGGTGCCGCTGCTCCTCCGGCACCCGGAACCAGAATTCGGGGGTACCCAGGGGTTCGGCGATCTCCTGCCGGACGACGTCGACGAACGGCGACCCGGTCACGCGCTGCACGATCTCCGCGACGAGCCAGCCGTACGTGACGGCGTGGTATCCCGGGCCTTCCAGCCGGCGCGGGTCGGGTGGGGCTGCGGCCAGCGCACGCACCGTGGCGTCGTAGTCGACGATGCCCATCCGGCCGGGCCGCAGGTTGCGCACCCGGTGCAGTCCGGCCCGGTGGGTGAGCACGTCCGCGACGGTGACGTCCTCCTTGCCGGCCGCCGCGAACTCCGGCCAGTACCGCGCGACGGGGGCGAAGTAGTCGATCAGGCCGCGGTCGGCGAGCCGGTGCACCACGGTGGACGCCACGCCCTTGCCGGTGGAGAAGGACAGCGACACCGTGTCGCGGTTCCACCGCCGGTCGCGGGTGGCCCAGCCCGCCCAGATGTCGAGCACCTTCTCGCCGTCCAGGTAGGCCGCGAGGGCCCCGCCCCCGTGCCGGGGCAGCCGGTACAGGTCGAAGAAGCGATCCGCGAGCGGCAGGAATCGCCGGTCGACGTGCATCTCGGTCGGCGGCGGTTCCTGTACCGCCGCCGCGCCCCGCACCGGTCGGGCTGTCATCCGTGGTACCTCCCAGTCGACATCGTGCCGCCAGGTTACGTCGCAGCGTCCGGTCCCGAACGGGTTTTCCGCAGGCTCCCGGTCAGGGCGTGACGTACCGGAACGTCCCCAGCACGACGCACCCACGGCCGGTGGTGAGGTTGACGGCGGTCGCGGCGGACCCCTCGCACAGCACCGGGTCGCGCAGGTCGCCGATGAAGGCCTGGGACTGCGGGCCGGCCACGACGACCGCGGTCGCGGGCTCCTCGACGATGCCCAGGGCCAGCGCGTCCTCACCGAAACCGAGCGTGGCGAGAGA
>NZ_PCZU01000066.1:0-2286 GCF_002887785.1 Rhodococcus sp. ENV425 | reverse complement strand
CTCCTCCGCCACCGACGTAGGTGCGGACGGTGCGCCCGCCCACGCCGGTGACCACCTCGTAATTGATGGTGTCCAGTAGGTCGGCCCAGTCCTGCGCGGCGGGCTCGCCATGGCTACCGTCACCGAAGAAGAACGCGGTATCGCCTTCTTTTACTCCGTCCCCGTCCGGTCCGAGATCGACCACGACCTGGTCCATGCACACGCGGCCGAGCTGCGGTCGGCGGCGTCCGCCGAGCTGCACCTCGAACCGGCCGCTGAGATTACGCCGGATTCCGTCGGCGTATCCCATCGGCAGCAGGGCCACGGTGGTGTCGGCGGGCGCCACCCAGCGATGCCCGTAGGACACTCCGGACCCTGCAGTCACCTTCTTCACCAGCACCACCCTCGTTCGCAACGTCATCGCGGGCCGGAACCCGAAGTCCCCGACCTCGGGGATCGGGGACAACCCGTACATCGCTATACCCGGTCTGACCATGTCAAAACGCAGGTCGGGGCGGGTAACGGTCGCTGCCGAGTTCGACAGGTGCACCACCTCGGGCTTCATGCCGTGGCGGCTCAGGTCGGCGACGGCCTCGCGCAGCCGGTCCCGCTGGCAGTCGATCTCGGGGTGGTCGAGTTCGTCCGCGTGTGCGAGATGGGAGAAGGCGCCGCGCAGCCGGATCGCCCCCTCCGCCCGGGCCCGGCCCAGATCCCGCAGGAACGCCGGCCACTCGTCCCGTGCCACGCCGTTGCGGTTGAGGCCGGTGTCGATCTTCGCGGTGAGCACCGCGGTCACACCCGTCTCCCGAGCCGCGGCGACGATCGACGCGAGATGCCGCGTCGACGACACCCCCAGCTCGACGCCGGCGGCGATGGCGGGGGCGAAGTCGGCGTCGACGGTGTGCAGCCACGACAGCACGGGCGCGTCGATCCCCGCGCGGCGCAGCTCGAGCGCCTCGGTCAGGGTCGTCACCCCCAGCTCCCGCGCGCCGGCGGCGAGCGCGGCCCGGGCCACCGGGACGGCACCGTGGTTGTACGCGTCGGCCTTGACCACGGCCATCACCGCCGCCTCCCCTGCGTACTCCCGCAGCCGCCGCACGTTCTCGGCCACGGCGTCGAGGTCGATCAACGCCTCGGCCTGCGGCAGGTCGTGGTGGAGGTGGTTGCGGGGTCGGGGTTCGGCCGTGGTCATGAATCTCGATCCTGCCACTGCGGACGAAGTGGCCCGCAGCACGGTGGCAGGTGTCGGGATCACGATTCGGCCATGCCCCGCAGGCTCCGCACCGCCGCGGGCACCCGATCCAGGATCGCGCTCGCCGAAGTGGGGGCGGCCCAACCGGGTTCACCGCCGCGAGCGGCGAGATCGCGACCGCCGCGAGCGGCGAGATCGTGCCCGCCGCGAGCGGCGAGATCCGCGGCGGTGGAGTGGGCGCGCGCGCCCGCCGCGGCCGCGAGATCCGGAGCCATCCCCGCGGACATCAGTGCCCCGATCATCCCGGACAGCACGTCGCCCGCGCCGGCGGTGGCCGCCCACGACCCGCCCGCCTCGTTGACGAACACGTGCCCGTCCGGGTTCGCGATCAGCGTCGACCGGCCCTTGAGCAGTACGTGAACCCGCCAGTCGGCGGCCAGTGCCCGCACCGCCGCCACCCGGTCCGGCTCGGGCCGGCGTCCGGTGAGCCGCGCGAACTCCCCGGCATGCGGTGTCAGCAGGGTCGGAGCCCGCCGGCCGCGGACCAGGTCCGGCTGCCGCGACAGCAGCGTCAGCCCGTCGGCGTCGACGAGGACGGGAAGATCGGTGGCCAGCACGTCGCGCAACGTGTCGGCCGCCTGGTGATCGGTGCCGCCGCCCGGCCCGATCACCCATGCCTGGACGCGGCCCGCCTCGGCGAACGACGGCGCGGCCACCACCTCGGGGAACCGGGCCAGCACGACGGGGGCGGCGCTGCCGGCGTAGCGGACCATGCCGGACGTCGCGGCCACCGCTGCGCCGGCGCAGAGCACGCCGGCGCCCGGGAACCGGGCGCTACCCGCGACGATGCCCACGACGCCCTGGCTGTACTTGTCGTCGTCGGCGCCCGGGACCGGCCAGATTGCTCCGATCTCGGCGGGCTCGGCCGCCACCATGCACGGCGGCGGCAGCTCGAGACCGATGTCGACGAGCTCGACCCGCCCGCACCGGGTGGGCGCGAGGGCGTGGACCGGCTTGTAGGCGCCGAATGTGACGGTCACGGCCGCGGTCACGGCCGGCCCGTCGACGGCGCCGGTGTCCGGGTCGACGCCGCTCGGGGTGTCCACGGCCACGAT
>NZ_PCZU01000065.1:29379-60506 GCF_002887785.1 Rhodococcus sp. ENV425 | reverse complement strand
GTCTTCCCGTTGGTGCTGTTCGCGGTCGGCGGGATGCTGCTGTTCCCGGCCTCGAACGACCTGCTCACGATGTTCATCGCGCTCGAGGTCCTGTCGCTGCCCCTGTACCTGCTGTGCGGCCTGGCCCGGCGGCAGCGCCTGCTCTCGCAGGAATCGGCACTGAAGTACTTCCTGCTCGGCGCGTTCTCCTCGGCCTTCTTCCTCTTCGGCGTGGCGCTGCTGTACGGCTACGCGGGCACGGTCCGGTTGGCGGGCATCGCCGACGCCGTCGCGGGCCGCGCGGACGGGGACACACTGGCATTGATCGGCGCGGCGATGCTCGCGGTGGGCCTGCTGTTCAAGATCGGGGCGGTGCCGTTCCACTCGTGGATCCCCGACGTCTATCAGGGGGCGCCCACACCGATCACCGCCTTCATGGCGGCGGCCACCAAGGTCGCGGCGTTCGGCGCGATGCTGCGGGTGTTCTACGTGGCGCTGCCCGGGCTGCGCGACGACTGGCGTCCCCTGCTGTGGGGCGTCGCGATCCTGACGATGGTGGCGGGATCGGTGCTGGCCGTGACGCAGAACGACGTGAAGCGGATGCTGGCCTACTCGTCGGTCGCCCACGCCGGCTTCATCCTCACCGGCCTGATCGCCGCCGACCGGGCGGGGCTGGCGTCGACGATGTTCTACCTGTTCGCCTACGGATTCAGCACCCTCGGCGCGTTCGCCGTGGTGACCCTGGTCCGCGACGATCTCGGGGAGGCGACCCACATGTCCCGCTGGGCGGGGCTCGGCCGGCGCTCACCCCTCGTCGGCGCGGTCTTCGCCCTGTTCCTCCTCGCGTTCGCCGGCATCCCGCTCACGAGCGGGTTCGTCAGTAAGTTCGCCGTATTCGGGGCGGCGGCGGGCAGCGGAGCCGTTCCACTCGTGATCGTCGGCGTGGTCAGCAGCGCGATCGCGGCGTACTTCTACGTGCGCGTCATCGTGCTGATGTTCTTCGACGAGCCGGACCGCGACGCCCCGACGGTCGTGGTCCCCAGTGTGCTGACAACCGTCGCGGTCGCCGCCGGGGCGGTGATGACGGTGGTGCTCGGCGTCTTCCCGCAGCCGCTGCTCGATCTCGCGGATCGGGTCGCGGTGTTCCTCGGCTGACCGCCGCGTCACCCGGCGGTCGCGGCGCGGCGGCGTCCGGTTCCCGCCGACCGCGTCGATCAGGCCGTAGTCACGGGCCTGCTCGGCGGTCAGGATCCGGTGTGCGCGCATGTTCTCGGCGATCTCTTCCACGGGGCGCCGGCAGACGTCCGCGAGGTGTTGCTGCAGTGCCCGCAACTGCTGCCGGTCGGCCTCGACGTCGTGCGGCCACAGCTGCACCGGGTCGTCGCCGGAGGTGTCGAGCAGCGCGAGCGTGGTCGAGACGACCCGTCAGCCGGACGATCCGTCGGTCGCACAGCCGCTCGGCCAGCCAATCGGGGCCGGGGGCGACGAGCGACGTGTACTGCGCCGGTGCGGGGGCAGGCGGGTGAGGTTCGGGCTGCCAGGGCGGCACCGGCGGCCGAAGCGGGCCTGGAGCAGTCTCGATAGTGATGCACCCCGTCGTCCGGCTCGCTGACCGCAGCCGGGATATACCGTGGTGTATGTCCCTCTCCCGTCGGCAGGTGTTGCGAGTCGGTATGGCCGGAGCGGCTGCGGTGCTGGTGGGTACGTCGGGGGTGAGCAGCGCGCGCTTGCCGGCGCCGCGGTGGCGAGGAGATGACCCGTTCGTACTCGGTGTGGCATCGGGAGATCCGACACCGGACGGTGTCGTCCTGTGGACCCGTCTGGCACCGGACCCGCTTGCCCCCGGCGGGCGCGGCGGCATGGGGTGGGATCCGGTGACCGTCGAATACGAAGTCGCGCACGATGAGAGCTTCCGGCAGGTGGTGACGCGCGGTACGGCTGTCGCGACGCGCGAACTCGCCCACAGCGTGCACCCGGAGATCCACGGCTTGGAGCCCTCTCGCTGGTACTTCTACCGGTTTCGTGCCGGCTCGGCGATCTCTCCGGTGGGCCGGACCCGCACGGCCCCTGCTCCGGGACAACCCACCTCGCGGATGCGGTTTGCGTTCGCCTCCTGTCAATCGTGGAGTTCGGGGTTCTACACCGCATACGAGCACATGAGCGATGAGGACCTCGATTTGGTCGTCCATCTGGGCGACTACATCTACGAACGCGGGTGGAGGCGCGGCCGTGAGGGAATGTCGATGGGAGTGGACCGTGACGAAGCCGTCGATCTGCCCGGCTACCGGTTGCGCTACGCACAGTACAAAGCGGAGCAGCCGCTGCGGGACGCACATGCAGCTTTTCCCTGGATTGTGACCATGGACGATCACGAGGTCGACAACAACTGGGCCGCCGATGCGCCGGGACTGGGCATCGATATCTATCGCATCTCCGCGCTGTTCCGTCGGCGCCGAGCCGCTGCCTTCCAGGCGCTGTACGAGCATCAGCCGCTGCGACTCGCGCAGCGGCCCTCCGGGCCGGGGATGCGCCTGCACCGTCGCTATCGCTTCGGTGATCTCGCGCAGATCACCATGCTCGATACACGGCAATATCGGGACCGGCAGGCCTGCGGGGAGGACGTCACCGCGAACTGCGCCGACCGGCTCGACACCGACCGCACGATATTGGGTGCACCGCAACGGGACTGGCTGATCGATGGATTCATCGACTCGGCGGTCCGTTGGCAGATCATCGGCAATCAGGTGGCGATGGGCCAGACCGACAACGATCCCGGGCCGGAGACGGTCGTGTCGTCCGATTCCTGGGACGGGTACGTCGCCGATCGCAACACCGTCCTCGGCGCTGCGGCGGATCGCGGCGTCCGCAATCTGGTGGTGATCACCGGGGACCGTCACCAGAACATCGTCGCCGACTTGCGCCGGGACTACACCGATCCGGAATCACCGGTCGTTGCGGCGGAATTCTCGGGAACGTCGATCACCTCAGCTGGCGACGGCGCCGACATGAACGACACCGGGCGCCGCCTGCTGGCCGCCAACCCCGACATGAAGTTCTTCAACGCGCAGCGTGGATACGTGCGCGTCGACCTGGATCATCAGGTGTGGCGAAACGACTTCCGCGTCGTTCCCTATGTCCGGCGCCCGGGCGCGCCCATCCACACCCGTGCCAGCTTTGTTGTCGAGGATCAGAAGCCCCGTGTCACCGAGGCCTGACGGGGTTCAGCACTGATCCTCGGCCGGTCGGCGGCGGGCCCCTTTCGTCGCCCGCACTTCTGTCGCCTGCACGTTCGGTGACGTAGGTTCGAGTCATGGCCGGGTCATCTGTCCCGACGACCGCGGAATCGACCACAGCGACCGGTTGCCGAGGAGTTTCGAGTGGAGCGACTCCGCAGGCACCTGACTCCCGGCGCTCTCGCCAAGGCGAGCGGCGTCAGCCACCACACGATCCTGCGCCTGGAACGAGGCGAAGGAATCACCGACATGGTGGATCTCGTCTGTATCGGCCTGGTGTTGGAGGTGCAGGCAACGGATCTGTTGAGGCGCTCTCGCGGAGGCGCGCCTGGCGGGGTACTTCACTGCCGAAGCGGAGTAGACCGCTCGCGGAATCGGTCCCCCTCGAGCAACTGCGGGCGATGTGCACCGACGCCGACGGCGGTGCCCAGCTTCGAGGCGTGACTACAGGGACTTGCGGGGCGGATAATTGCGGCAGGTGAAATCGGTGCTGAGCCGAGTCGAGGGCGGTCGGCATGGATTGGCAACAACGCTGGGCGGTCGAGGGTGTGCAGACAGGAATTCTCATCGTGCGATCCCTGGTCGCAGAGGCGCTCGACGAGGTCCCCGCCGGAGTCGCACTGCGCGATGTTGCGTTGCCCGAGGACCTTCGGTGCCGCTACGAGCAGGCCCGCCTGTTGCTCGCCCGGGCGGTGACCGAGGCCCGGGCGATCGGTGTGGTCGTTCCCCCGGCCGCCGAACTCGACCCGGACAGGCTTTTTCGGGGGTTGCGGCCGTGTGAGTCGGGGAGGAATTAGAGCACCGGCCGTCGGCCGGAGCCGGCAGCGCGAGCGATCGCGTCCTCCGGCGGTGCGGTGCCCCGGATTCTCGGTGCGCTCGCCCACGGCGTTCAGGCACGGCTCGTCGACGTCGAGGCGACCGCCCTGATCGACCGACCGGGTTCTGTGTGCTGCATGTGAGGCACCGGTACCGAGTGCTGATCCTGAAGGGCATCCGGGTCACCCCGAGGTACCGAGCGACGTTTGCGGCAGCAGTGGCCATGTCCGACGCCGGTCGTTTCGACGTCGTCGTCATGGACGCGAGACTCCTGGGACAGGAGGCGGCGCGAGCCGGGACAATCCAGAAGTGCTCCTTTCGTTGGCGAGGCGTCTGCTGTCCGCGCCGTCCCGGCTGTGCCGCCGACGTCGCGTTCGTGAGTTCGCGGCGGCCGGCTTGCTGGACGGGCTGGGGGGAGTAGCCAGAGCACGCCGCATCCGCGTCCTGCTGCACCTCGCCGACCATGGCGCAAACGTGGCAGCGCTGACCGAGGCCACCCGGCGAGGCCAGCTGGGATATCTGCTGTTCGACGATGCGTTGACTCCCCGCGGGGTCACCTACACGATCGAACAGATCTCGGGGCGGACCGGCCTCTCCAGGTCGGATGTGGAGCGGTGGTTTCGCTCGATGGGCCGTGGGGTGTCGACCGCGGGGGCGGCGGACTACAGCGAGGACGACCTGCGTCTGGCCCGGCTGTTGGCCGAGTACCGCGCTCTCGGCGGCGCGGACGCCGACCTGTTCGCGTTCGCCCGGATTGTGGGCAGAAATACCGCGACCCTCGCCGGCGCGACCGTGTCCTTGATTCAGCGGCAGCTCGATGCCGACGCCGATCACCCCGAGATGGCACTGCGCTATGCCCGTGAGCTGCGACGGTTCGCGGAGTTTCAATCCCGCTTGCTCGGTCGCGCCGTCACCACGCGCCTTCGGCAGTATCTGCGTCAGCAGATCCACGCCGACACGGTCGATCACCGTGATCCCGGGGCACACGAGGTCGCGGTGTGCTTCGCCGATCTGGTCGGGTTCACCGGTCTCGGGGAGCAACTGTCGCCATCGGAGCTCGGCGAGTTGGCCGATCGACTCGATGCTCTGACCACGGATGTGGTGGCCCCGCCGGTGCGGTTCGTGAAGACCGTCGGGGACGCGGTGCTGCTGCTGTCCCCGGACCCGACGAGTCTGGTCACGGTGGTGCTGGAGCTCCTTGCTGCCGCGCACCGGCAGGGTCTTCCGCCGCTGCATGCCGGGATCGCATGGGGCACTGCCGTGCGCAGTGCCGGTGATTGGATCGGTCGACCGCTCAACCGGGCGAGCCGCATCGCTTCGATCGCCAAACCACTCGAGGTGCTTGTCGACGTCGCGGCGATGCGTCGGCTGGACAGCGCGGCAGTGGCCGCGGAGCCGGCGGGCAGGTACACGCTGAAAGGCTTCGCCGGCGAGCATGAGCTTTATCGGGTCCATGCGGTCCGAAGGTCACCGAGCGAGACGGGACTCGAGCACTCCCCGTAGCGGCTCCTCCCGATAGAGGATCGGGTGGTGAGTTGCGCCCGCGGTTGGAGCAATCCCGCGGCCGCCCGCGAAGTCGGAGTTCCCCGGTCATCCGGCAATAATTGGGCCGCGGCTGCAGCAGGTCTGAGCCGCAGAGTTTTTTCTGTAGGTGGACTGCGCCGGTGAGGGGAGCGGCGTGGACAAGTCGGCTCGGACGGGATCGTGTGTAGTTCCTCGACAATCCACCGATTCCAGGCGACCGGTGCGCCGGCTCCGCATCCGTGGTGGACGGAGTCTGCGGCTTCCCTGCGCGCACCACCACCCGGTACCGGCGCTGCGCCAGATGCGCGTCGACCGTGGGGCTGTCCGAATCGGGTCCGACGGTCTCGCAGAGGTGTTCGAGCGCGTCGACGGCGGTGATGCCGCAGGCCTGGCGTGCGGCGCGCTCGGCGGCCTGTGCCGGAAGCGAGAACACGGCGCGGCCCCGCAGGTGGGCAGGGCCAGGGTGCCGGCCGGATACGCGTCGACGAGGTCGTCGGCGCTGTCGGTGCCCAGCCGGCCGAAGTACAGCCCTTCCGGCAGGACCACCATGGTGGCCGCGAAGCGATCCCCGCCCACGTGGAGGGCGACGGATGAGCAGGGCCCGGACGTGGCCGTGCGCTGCGCCCCGGCATCGGTGACCGCATCGGGCAGAACGCCGGAATTCGGATTCGGCCACTGCGGCGGTTTACCTCGAACAACGCACCGTGACGGAGAGCGTCAGGAACGCTTCATCCTCTCGCACACCCGATCGTCGGCCGAACACCCCGCGCGGCAGATTCTGACCAACGCATCGACCAGTCTGGCGGGTGGCGCGACGAGGCCGGGCGTTGGTCCGCAGGTTCGCGCCCTCCCGCGGTCGGAGTGGGGCCGCGGGATGCGGGTGGATGCGCCGCTGAGGTTGTGGACGATGCGATGAGCGCATGGGCGGGGCATCACGGTTCTGTCGGGGTGACCGCGTCCCAGAATCGGTCGGGCACCGCGGGCCACTCGTCTCGCCACCGCCCGGCCTCCCAGTCCGCGCGCAGATCCGCGAGCAGCGCCACCAGGTGCGGCCCGCCGTCGAGCAGGTAGCGCACGATGCCGAGCGTGGCGCATTGCGCGGTGATCGTCGCGAGCAACTCTTTGGCCTCGTCGGCGCGGTCGGCCGCGGCGAGGGTGTCGACCAGCAGCCGCCGTGCCTGCAGTAGCGCCCGCGGCCGGCCGGCGTCTGCGAGTATGTCCACCCATTCCTGCGCCCAGGTGCAGGCCAACTCCGTCGACGCCGGTGTGTCGTCGTCGAGCAGTGCCCAGATGGCGACGGTCTCGTCGAGTTGGGCGGTGATCGCGTCGACCCCGTGCACCGGCCGGCGCCGCTCCGGATAGGCGATCGGGGGGCGCGGGGGAATGCCGGCGGTCGGGGGCAGTCGCAACCGTACGCGTTCCTCCTCGATCCGGGCCCGCAGCCTGGGCAACGTCAGC
Organism: Rhodococcus sp. ENV425; assembly: GCF_002887785.1. Lineage (NCBI taxonomy): Bacteria > Bacillati > Actinomycetota > Actinomycetes > Mycobacteriales > Nocardiaceae > Rhodococcus > Rhodococcus sp. ENV425. The sequence goes on along the minus strand of NZ_PCZU01000065.1, from coordinate 53,496 downwards.
GTGTGCGCGGCCCGAGCGCCCGCATCCAGGCGCTGCGCGGCCGCCGCGCGATCGCCCCGCACCGCCTTGATCCGGGCGCCGATCGCGTACCGGGCCACCTTGAAGTCCACGGCACCGCCCTCGTAGCCGAGCAGGTAGGCCTCGTCGAGGAGTCGTTCCGCCTCGTCGAGGCGGTCCTGCTCGTACAGCAGCTCGCCGAGCAGTGACGCCGCGAGTCGGGCGGCGAGAGAGTGCCCGTCGCCCCGGCTGCGGGATACCCGCAGACCCTGCCGGAACCGCTCCTCGGCGGTGGCGATGTCGAGTCGTTCGTGCGCGGCGAGGCCGAGGCAGCAATAGCTGTGCATGTGGGCGTATGGCCCGTGGTTGCGGGCGTGGTATGGCGCGGCCCACTCCTGAAGCCGCTCCGTCGCGTCGAAATCGAACCGGTAGATCGCGGCCATGCTGGCGAGGTTCGCGGCCGCGGACACTACCCAGGGTGAGAGCGAGTCGGCCCGGGCCAGGCTGGGGCGGACCAGCTCGTCGATGGTGTCGAAGCGGTCGCACCGGGCCGCTACGACGGCACGCACCACCCCGACTTCGGCTCGCAGGTCCTCGGTCTCGTCGGCGGTGAGAGGCGCGGTGGTGAGGAGGGATTCGACGGCCTCGAGGGCCTGTTCGGCGGGGCGAACGCGGTTCAACAGGATCGTGGTCCATGCCACCATCAGTTGCAAGCGGGGGCGGTTGGACAGCACCGCCGGGGGTAGCTTGTCGAGAAGCGCCAGCGTGGACGTCACCTGGGAGTGCTCGAGCAGGCTCGCGCCGTGCCGTTCGACCAGGTCGACGGCCATCTCCTGATCCCCCGCGGCCTGGGCGTGGGTCACCGCGTCGCGGATGATCGCGTGCTCGGCGAACCATTGGGCCGCGGTGCGGTGCAGCTGCGTCACACGTTCGGGGGTCTCGCGTTCGATTCGGCGTTGCAGGAACTCTCGGAACAGGTGGTGGTAGCGAAACCAGGTGCGGTCCTCGTCCATCCGGCGCAGGAACAGGCCGCGGTCCTCGATCTCCTCGAGCAACGACTGGCATCGAGTCGTTCCGGTGAGCACGGTTGCCAGCTCTGCAGAGACGTATTCGCAGATGCAGGTGGCGAGCAGGAACTCGAGAATTCGGGGTTCGAGGGTGTCGAGGACGTTCTCGGCGAGGTATTCCCCGATGACATGGTGGCGGCCGGTGATTCCGCGGATCAGCCCTGCCGGATCGTCGCTGTCGCGCAGCGACAGCGAAACCAGCTGCAGCGCGGCCACCCAGCCGCCGGTGGCGCGGGTCAGTGCGTCGACGTCGTTGTCGGTCAGGCGGAGTCCGGCCAGCTCGACCAGCAGCCGTCGTACCTCCGGAGGGTCGAACCGCAGGGTGGCCGCGTCCACCTCGATCAGCTCGGCGCGCAGCCGCATGCGGCTCAGCGGCAGTCCGGTGCGCGCCTGGCTGGTCACGATGATCTGCAGGTGATTGAAGTCGGCGTTGTCCAACAGGTACGCCATCGCAGCGATGGTCGCGGAGTCGGAGACTCGGTGCCAGTCGTCGATGATCAGAGCGACGTGCTCCTCGGACTCCTGGATTTCGTTGATCAACGCGGTGAGCACATACTGCGTGGCGTCGTCGCCGTACTCCTCGAGGACCGCGCCGAGATCCTGGGCCAGGGCCGGCCGCACCTGTCGGAGGGATTCGAGCAGATGCGCCAGAAGCCGCACGGCCCCGTTGTCGTCACTGTCGACGGACAGCCAGGCCACCTGGACGCCGTTGTCGGCCAGTTCGCGCGACCATTGTGCGGCCAGGGTGGTCTTGCCGAAGCCCGGCGGGGCGGTGATGGCCGTCAGGATGCGCCGCCCACCCACACGCAGCAGCCGCAGCAGGCGCTCGCGGACCACCAGGGGGCGGGTCGCCGTCGGTGGGCGCAGCCGCGTGGCAGGCACCGGTGGGGTCAGCCGGCCGGATCCGGTCCGCCGCCGGCGGCCGGTGCCGGTCGTGGCGCGGGGGTGCGCGGCGCCGAGGTCGGTGGGCTCGCTGGCATCGGGCACCGGTAGCTCGTCCACCGGCAGCCCGTGGTGTTCCTCGACCGCACGCAACTGCTCGCCGAATGCGGCGGCGGTGCCGGTGCGTGAGGTCGGATCCCGGTCCATCGCGCGCTCGAGCATCTCGCCGACATCATCCGGGATGCCGGTGCCGCCGTGCAGGTCAGGTGCCGGCCCGCGGGTGATCCGTAGGAACTGCGCGACCACGGATTCGCCGCGGCGCCTCTCGTACGCCGCGTGCCCGGTGATGGCACAGAACAAAGTCGCGCCGAGCCCGTACACGTCCGCCGAGCGGGAGGGGGATTGTCCGGCGAGCACCTCCGGGGCGGTGAACGCCGGAGATCCCGTGACCGCGCCGGCGGCGGTCTCGAAAGCCCCGGCGACCCGAGCGATTCCGAAGTCGGTCAGCTGCGGCTCACCATAGTCGGTGAGCAGGATGTTCGCCGGTTTCACGTCCCGGTGCAGCATGCCCATGCGGTGCGCGGTCTCCAACGCGCCGGCGATCTTGACGCCGATCCCGAGTGCGTCCTCCCACCGCAGTGGGCCCTGCTCCCGGATCCGGGCCTCGAGCGAGTTGCGGCGGTGGTACTCCATCACGATGTACGGCTGACCGGATGCGGTGGCGCCGACCTCGTGGACGGTGACGATATTCGGGTGGCCGGACAGCCGCCCCATTGCGCGCTGCTCACGCAGGAAGCGTTCGAGGTTGTCGGGGTCCGGTTCCGAGGTCAGCACCTTGATCGCCACGGTGCGGTCCAGGGCGGGCTGCCGACACCGGTAGACGACGCCGAAACCACCCCGGCCGATCTCGTGCACGTCCTCGAACCCGGCCGCGACAAGTTCGGCCACGATGCGCGGCGGGGTCTCCCGCTGCGTCGCCAGCGGATCGCTCTCGGCCATCGGCTGCCTCACTCATAGCCGGGGTTGGTCGAATGCCCTGATCATATCCCCGTGGGATCGGAGGCGGGGCGATCGAACGGACGACCAGCGGCCTGTCCATCGAGGGAGCGGGCATTGTCGGCGGGCACCCACGCCTGGGGTCGCATGTTCCCCGAGAACCATTGTGCGGCAGCAGAACCCGACTCGTCGACCTACGCGTCCGCGTCGCGGCGGCGTCGGCCGCGACGCCGAAGTCGGCTGTCGGCCGGTTGTCGGCCCCGGTTGGCCATTCGCCGATACGCGTGACGCACCGCCTTCTCAGCGGACGCTCAGCGAGCGGTTGGCCGCGCGGCGGCGACGTCGGTGTGTTGGCCGCACCCCAGAGCTGGAGCTGGTACGAGGGGCCTCGTCTGTCGCCAGGATTCGGCGCGGAACGGGTCCTCGAGGATGATCGGGTAGCCGGGGACAAGACTGTTCACCTCGTCTTGGCCGGCGATGGTGTATCCGGCAGTTCGGGGCCGGCGGGGACCGGGTCCGGGCGTCGGGCGGGTTTGACGCCGCTCGAGGCTCGGAGGGCACCGTGCAGCGTCACCCGCAGCGGATTCTGGGCGGCGTGTGCGAGGAGGGTGTGGAACTCGACGTCGAACCTCAATGGCTCTTTCGATGAGAGCGATTCGCTTCCCCGACCTGCCGTCGACCTCCCTGACCACGCTGCAGGAACTGGACTTTCACCCACCGCGGCAGTCATGACCGCGCCTGCGCACACCGCACTCCCGCGGTGGAAGGCGGGACCGGCCCGCAGCTGGGCGGCGTTCCCGCTCGCCGCCTGTAGTGGCGGTTTCTGGGGTCGTGTGGCTTCTTCGGCAGATCGGCACGAGATCTCGTGCCGATCTGCCGCAATGCGCACCTACAGTGGGTGCACCCACCGCAACCGCGGTCGGAGAAGGGCGCCGTGCACACCTTCGAGGATCCGAGGTGAGAGATGACTGCATCCGAAGCCGGTTCCGCGGAATACGTAGTCGAGTCGACCGGCGCCCCCGTGACCGCCCCGGGGTGATTCGGGTGACCACCGCAGAGAACGCCGAGTCCGGCGGCAGCCGGCAGCAGGTCCGGCCGGGTGCCGCCACCGGGACCGTGGTCGCCGTGTTCGGGGCGCTGGCCGCCCTGGCCGGCATCGAGCACGGGGTCGGGGAGATGCTTCAGGGCTCGGGCCCACCGCCGGGGTGGGTGATCCGGTCCTGGCCCGAGCACGCGGCGTTCGAGGCCCTCGGCGGCGAGCCCGCCCTGACCGTGCTCCCCGACCTGCTGGTCTCCGGGGTCGTCACCGTGGTGGTGGCGACCGCGCTGGGTGCCTGGGCGATCGTCGGCGTGCACCGCCGGCACGCAGGGCCGCTGCTGCTCGGGCTGTCGTTGCTGCTGTTGGCCGTGGGCGGCGGGTTCGGGCCGCCCCTGCTGGGCATCGTCTTGGGCTTGGGCGCAGCCTGGCCGGCCGTATCCCCGCAGCACTTCGGCGCAGCCAGGCGCTCCCTGGCGCGGATGTGGCCGTGGGCGCTGGGAGCCGGCGTGGTCGGCTACCTGGGATTGGTCCCGGGCACTCTGGTGATGCACGCGGTGTGGGGTTCGACGAGTCCTGCCGGGGTGTACGGGCTGATGGTGCTGGCCTTCGGCGGGGTGATCCTGGCGCTGCCTGCGGCCCGGGCCCGCGACCGGCTCGAGGCCGGGCGCGGCGTCGCGCACGCGCAACCCGGCAGCGGCCACCGCAGCAGGGGCACCCGATGACCTTCCGTGCCCGACCGCACCAGATCGCCCCCGGCGTCCACCTGCTCCGGGCCGGCCGGAGCGCCGCCGCCTCCAACGTCTACCTGATCGCGTCGGGGTCGACGTGGGTGTTGGTGGACGCGGCCTGGGCCGGCAGCGCCGAGACCATCACCGCGGCGGCGGAGTCGCTGTTCGGCACGGGCACGAAGCCGGCGGCGATTCTGCTGACCCACCTCCACCCGGATCACTCCGGGGCCGCCGGGGCCCTGGCCCGGACCTGGGGGGTGCCGGTGTACGTCCACCCCGCTGAGCTGCCGATGGCCCCGGGCCGGTACCTGCCGGAGTACACGATGCCGCTGGACCGGTGGGTGGTGATCCCGCTGATGCGGCTGCTGCCCCGGCGGACTCGGGCCCGGATCGAACAGGCGGGCAGCCTCACCGACGTGGTGCGTCCGCTGGGGCCGGGCGGCGTGGTGCCGGCGCTGCCCGACTGGCAATGGGTGCACACCCCCGGGCACACCCCGGGTCACGTGGCCTACCTGCGACGCAGCGACGGCGTGCTGATCGCCGGGGACGCCGCGGTGACCGTGGACCTGAACTCGGTCCTCGGGACGCTGACCGGCCGGCGGCGGCTCGCCGGACCACCCCGGTACACCACCTGGGACCAGCCGGCGGCGGTGCGGTCCGTCGCTGCCCTGGCGGCGCTGGAGCCGCGGGTGCTCGCTCCCGGGCACGGGCTGCCGCTGGCCACCGCAGCGGCCGAGGCACTGCACCACCTGGCCCGGAAACTGGACCGGCCTCGGGCCGGTCGGCTGCGCCGGGGGCTGCGCACGCTCCGGGTCGCTGTGGCCGCACCCCGGTACGGCGGAGCGGGCCGGTATCGGCCCCCACCGCTGGTGTACGCCCGGCTGCAGTGGCTGGGTCACGCGTTGACCCGGCTGCGGCTCAGCCCGCGATATGTCGTGACGCTCGAGGTTCCCGGGCGCCGCTCCGGTGTCGTGCGCCGGACCAACCTGGTGCTGCTGGACCACGACGGCGAGCAGTACCTGCTGTCGCTGGCCGGGCAGTCCCAGTGGGCCCGCAACGTGGGGGCCGCCGGCGGGCGCGCGATGCTGGCCCGCGGCCGCCGACGCAGGGCTGTCACGTTGGTCGAGGTGCCGGTCGCCGACCGGGCCGGCCTCCTCCGCGCCTACTTGCTGCGGGGCGGACGGCAACCCGGCAACCGACGGATCGCCCGGGAGGCGGACATGTACTTCGGCCTGGCCGGTGCACCCACCCTGGAAGAGTTGGCGGCTGTGGCACCGCGCTACCCGGTGTTCCGGGTCACCGACAGCGGACAGCCGGCCCACCAGACGAGAGCACCGCGATGACCGTCACCCGAAGAGCGGCCCCGCCCGGTACTGCGTTCCCCGACATTCGCCCACCTCCGGGGGACCTGGCGGCCCATGGCCGGCTACCGTCGCAGCCTGCTCGACGTCGAGCACCCGCCCTGTGCTCCGCCGGGGGTCGGACCCCCATCGCGGCATACGCCGCCATGCGGGTCCTGTGCGGCATCGCGGCAGTCGCCGCCATCGCCAGGTCGATCACGACCTTGCTCGGATCATGGATCGACCGACCCTCGCCGCGGTGGTGCAGTGACGGCTCCCGGGGATCGGCGCGGTGGTGCACACGGTGACCGAGGCCGGCAGCCTCGACGAGGCGCGCCGCCGCCTCGACCGGACCAGGGGGTGCCGCTCAGGTGGCCAGGTCGGCGGCGTGGCGACGGGCCCGCTCGGCCGCCTGCAGCTCGAGCCCGTACAGCAACCCGAAGGTGAACCCGTTCTCCCCGGGTGTGGTCCCGGCCCGGGCACCGAACTCGCGCAGCAGGTCGGTGGCGACGGCGCTGTCCCGATGTTCGCCGAGGACCTGCTGGATGTTCGTGTAGCGGGCGATCTTGCGCTTCGCGCGTGTGCGGCCCAGCAGCGGGGCAGCCAACTCGACGGCATAGCGGGCCCGCTCGGCGGCCTTGCGGGCCCGACTCGGCGCCGCCTCGTCCTCGTCGGCGGCGGCCCGCACCCGGCTCAGGGCCGTGCGTTCGGCGGTGCGCACCGCCTTCTCGATCACCCGCGCACCGTCCCCATGGTCGGTCAGCGGTGGCTGCGTGCGCCAGCGTGCCAGCGCGGCGAGCAGCATGCGATACCGGTCGGAGTCCAGGGCGCGCAGCACCTCGTCGAGGTGGCGGCGCTCGTCGGCGAGCAGATCGGTGTCGAGCCGGGACGCCACCGGGCCCATCACCACTTCCGGCGGCAGTGTCTCGAGCGCGGCGGCCAGCCGGGCGCGCTGCACCTGCCGATCCCGAACATGACCGAGCAGCCCGGAATACCAAGACAATTCGGAATCGAGCCAGGTGCGTTGCGCGGGTTCGAACAGGTCCTGCCACACCCGGAGGGTGCTGCGCAGCCGCCGGATACCGACCCGGGTGGGATGTATCGGGTCCAGACCGCGGCGCAGCCACACGTCCCCCGCGCCGATCGCCTCGATCTGGGCGTCGAGGTAGGCACCGAGCATCCGCCGCGCTGTGGGGGCCTTCCCGGTGGGGGTGTGGGGGCCCGGGGCCGGGTCGGTTGCGGCGAGGGCGTGCTCGAGCTCGCTGCGGTGCGGGGCCGGTGCGGCGCCGGCGCGGGCCAGGGCCGCGGTGACGGCGGTGCGGTGCTTCTTCGTCGCCGCCGTACCGAGGTCGAGGTCGAGCTGGTGCCACTGTTCGACGGTTGCCGCCCGGCCGATCACGGTGGCCTGGACCGTCTCGACGATGATCTGCGCGAGCAGCCGGTCCTTGCGGTCGTACCACTCGTGCCGGTGCTCGCCGATGCCGAGGGTGACCGAGCGTCGCAGCGGCCGCCCGCCCGTCAGGCCCGCCACCGCCGCGGTGAGTTCGTCGGGCACGAGGTCGCTGTCGGTGGAGGCGAGGTGCAGTTCGGTACCGAGCGTGCCGCCGGGAACGGCCAGTTCCCAGCCGGGCTCGTCGTCGGGGCCGGGATTTCGGTACCGGAGGATGCTGTCCCAGTGCCGCAGATCGCGGTCGTCGGTGTCGAGGTAGATGCTGTGGCGCTCGGGGCCGGGGTGCTCGACGTGCCGTGCCTTCGGCAGGATGTCCTGCCATCGCGGCAGGTCCCCCCGGGACGACGCGAGATACGTGGTGTGGGCGGGCGCGGACGAGGCCATGACTTCGAGTCTGTCGCATCCGGCCGGGCTTCGGCAGTGAACGCGCCGGGTTCCCGCCGCAGGATGGTCTTCGGCGGTGGGCCAATCGACGGTCGAGGATCTCCGGGAATACGTGCTACATCCGCTCGTCCGGTCACCGACTCGACCCCGGCGGCCGCGGCGACGCTGGCCGCCCTCGGCAGCACCGGGCTGGTGGACTGGCCGGTGCCGGCCGCCGTCGGGGACGGGGCACCGGCCGCGAAACGGCTGATCCCGTACCGGCCCACCACCCGAGTCCAGCCCGGTACCACCACCGCTGCTGCGCCGGCGCGGTCGTCGACGCAGCCGAAGAATGCGGCGACGGTCGCACCGAGGCCCCTGCCGACGCCGGCGACGGACCGGACGGCCCGGCCCGATCCGGCGCGGGTGCGGTTACCGAAGCGTAAACCCCGGGTCGAACGCGCGGTGCAGTATGTGCGCGGAAGCTCTTGGGCCGATCAGGCTTTCACGAATCTGACCGAGGCACAACTGCACGTGCTGAAGTGGTGTCGCGAGATCGCGGGCACACGGATCCACGGCGCCACTGCGGTTGCTGCGGCCCCCCTTGACACCGGCGGTGCTCGGAACCGATCCTCGACCTCATTCCGCGACGGTCCCCGTCACAGCTCGAAACGGAGCATGCCATGACAACGCCCCGAGTTCCGGACATGCGCCGGTCGTACCTGCGGGTGCGGGACGTCGACCTGTACTGCGAGGACACCGGCGGTGCGGGCGAGCCGATCCTGTTCCTGCACGGGTTCTTCTTCGACGGGCGAATGTACGAGGCGCAGATCGCGGCGCTGAGGGATCGATACCGTTGCCTCACCCTCGATTTCCGGGGACAGGGCCGCTCCGGGCACGCCCGGGGCGGCTACCAGCTCGAGCAACTGACCGCCGACGTGCTCACCGTGATCCGGCGGCTCGACCTCGCACCCGCGCATCTGGTGGGGCTGTCGATGGGCGGCTTCGTCGGGATGCGCATCGGAGCGCGGGAACCGGACCAGGTGCGCTCGCTGACCCTGCTCAACACCGGCGCAACCCCGCACCCGCCCGCGAAGTACCCGCTGCACCTGGCCCTGACGGCCGTGGCCCGGCTCCTCGGGCCGTCACCTGCCCTCGTGCTGCGCGGCATCGAGAAGGAACTCTACGGCGCACCGTTCCGCACCGACCCCACCCGGGAACCCGAGCGTCAGGCGTGGCGCAGGCGGTGGGCGCAGGCCGACCGGTCGTCACTGGCGAACACGATGCTCGGCATGATGGTCCGCCCCGACATCCGGGACGAGCTCCCCGCGGTGAGCGTGCCGACGCTGATCGTCGCGGGACAACTGGATGTCGAGATGCCGCCGCATCTCTCCCGCGAAATGCACGCGCTGATCCCGGGCTCGCGACTGGTGGAACTCGACGGGGTGGGCCACAGTTCGACGCTGGAAGACCCGGCCCGGGTCACCGGCATCCTGGAGCGTTTTCTCGCCGAGGTCGGCTGACCGAGGAGAACCCCCGGGGTGCGTGGCCGCCGGTCCGACAGGTCCGCCCCTCACCCGGGCGACATCGTCTCGACCTGCGCCTCCTAGATCGGACGGAACCCCGCCCCGGCGCCGCCCCGCGCATCGGCGTCACCGACGACGGCCGTCATGCTCGTGCCGACCTCCGGACCGAGGCAGGCAACGCTGAGATAGCCGTTCACCATGCCCACGAGCGTGGTTCCGACCACCACCGGACCTCCCGAGTCGCCGAGGTCGACGCACGTCTGCGTCCAGGTCTGCCCCGAACCGAACACATCGCCGTAGGCCACCCCGCAGGTATGCCCCGTGGTGCGGCCCTGCTTGCAGACGATGTCCGGGAACTGCGCCGGTCCCCCGATCCCCGTGATCGTCGTGTTTCCCACCCGATTCACGGGCGCCACCTTCGCCGGCTCGAACACGATCACCGCGTAGTCCAAGTCCGCATCGGTGTAGGCGATCGTGCCGACCACACCGGCGTCCGGATCGGCCTCCGAGGCGACCGTGGACCCGGCGTTTCCGCAGTGCCCCGCCGTGAATCCGACCAGCCGGCCCCCGGAATCGGGGCCGATCGTGGTGAGGGTGCAGTAGTTCCGGCCGTCCATGACGATACCGGAACCGCCGCCGAGGACGGCCGGATCGGCGGCCGCTGCAACACCGGTGCCGGCGAGCAGCGACGCGCCGACGGCGAGAACGAGGATGCCGAGTCTCATGGCGGGCCTCTCCCGAAGGTCGAGCGAACGAGTCGGACACGCGCAGGAACGGGAGGGTCGCGCGTACGATCCACCGCCCTCGGGCGCTGTTTCTCGATCATCCGCCGCACCGGGTGCTGTTCGCAGCGTTTTCCGGGACGAGAACACGCGGCGGGGACCGATCCGGGGAAGGGAACGACCGGACCGGCAGATCGGGGACAGCGGTGCGACGGGGGCGCGGGATCGTCGCCGCGATCGCCTCAGGGCGAGACGGGCGGAGGCGGGGTATCGCCATGGATGACCAGCACCGGGCAGTGTGCGTGCTCGGCGCATGCGGCGCTGACCGAACCGAGCAGCAGGCCGCTGAAGCCGCCGTGCCCCCGGCTTCCCACCACCAGGAACTGCGCGTCGCGGCTCTCGTCGAGCAGGACGCGCGCGGCTCCGCCGCGGCGAACCAGTTCCTGCACGGACACGCCGGGCTCGCTCCCGAGGACCCCGGTGACCGTCTCGTGCAGCATCCCGGACGTTTCCCGCTCCGGATCCCAATCGCTCGGCCAGCCTTCCGCGGCGGCCCAGGGAATCTCCCATGCCGCCACGGCGTCGACCTCGAACCCTGCCGAGCGGGCGACGAATCGTGCCCAGCGCAGTGCCCCCTTCGACGGCTCCGAACCGTCCACTCCGACCAAGACGCGGCCGGTCATTCCGTCATCGGTCACGACGACTCCTCTCCTGCCCGGCGCGGTCGGAACGGTCGGCGCCGGGATCCTCGACGCAGGCGGCGCCGAGGGACGGTCGTTCGCCGCCGCATCCGGGTGGTACGGCTTCGTGCGGGCCGGTGCGTGACCGCCCGGGTGAACTCTCGAAGCTCGTGCCGGAAGGAAAGCTGGACGCGACCACCGCGCAGCGGGAGTGCCCTGTACCGACGCGGTGCGTATCGACATCGGAAACGATGCCCATGGACCCAGTCTATGCTCGCGCTCGCCCGCAGGTGCGCATCGGCGTCGACGTACTGCGGAGCGGTTACCAGCCCGCCGATCCGGCGATTCCCTTGAACGGGCCGACGACCGAGCTGGTGATCCAGCCGCCGTAGAACCCGCCGGGTTGCGGGACGACCTCCTCGCCGTCGACGGTGCACCGGTCGACCTGGGCGGCCATCACCGCGACGGCCCCGGCGATCGCGCGGAAGGCGGGGGTGGGATCACGGTAGGTCCATGCCGCTTTCGGCGCGACCCGCGAGTCGGTCACCAGGTCGTAGTAGCCCGCCCTGCCCTTCCACTCGCACCACGACGAGCCCGGCGTCTCCCGAAGCACCCCTTCGGCGAAGGCGTCGGCGGGAAGGTAGTAGGTCGGCGGATGGCTGGTCTCCAGTACCCGCCAGGCGCGCGTGCTCGACGCGATGGTCCGGCCGCCCAGTTCCACGGTGATCGAGCCGGTGAAGGTCTCCACGCGGGGCGGGCGCGGGTAGTCCCACACCGACTCCTGCCCGGCGGCAGGGTCGACGGGTCTCGGACGGGTTGTCACGGCGACCTCCTCGTGGTCACCTCCCCAGGGTACGGGCACGACCGCGGGGCCGGGGCTGTCGGGACCGAGGGTGCTGGGTAACCGAGTTGCGGCCCCTGCGTCCGTGGGCGACGAGTCGGGACCGCAGCAATGCGCGGCTCGTCGGTTCCGAGTCGTCGAGGCCGTCCACGACGCTACCGGCCGATCCCTCCTCGGCCGTGCCGGTGCCCTCCACTCCCGACGGTGTCGGTGGACCGCTCAGAACAGGCGCCGCATGATCTTCAGCGCAGCTTGGGTGTAGGGCGGGTAGTTCATCGCCGGATCCGGGCGGAACGGCTTGACGAGCACCGCCTTGCGGTGACTGAGCGCCTCGAAACCGTAGCGCCCGTGGTACGCCCCCATTCCGCTGGCGCCCACGCCACCGAACGGCAGTTGTGGGGCGAGGACGTGCATGCCGACGTGGTTGACCACCACGCCACCCGCGCTGATTCGCTGCGTGATCTTCTTCTGGGTGTTCAGTGATTTGGAGAACACGTACGCTGCAAGGGGTTTGGGGCGGGCACCGATGAAGTCGAGGGCTGCGTCGACCGAGTCGACGGTGAGGATCGGCAGGATGGGCCCGAAGATCTCGTCCGTCATGACCGGGTCGTCGGGTGCCGGATCGACGATCGCGGTCGGTTCGACGGTGAGAGTGTCACGATCGCACCTGCCGCCGGTGACGATGCGTCCGGTTGTGGACTCCAGATACGCCTCGAGCCGATCGAAGTGACGGTGGTTGACCACCCGCATCCCCGGCTGCGGTTCCTCGCTGCGGAACAGGGCGATCGTGTCGACGATCTTGTCGACGAGCCCGTCGCGGACGGACCGCTCGACCAGTACGTAGTCGGGCGCGATGCAGCTCTGTCCGGAGTTGAGGAGTTTGATCCAGGCGATGCGCCGCGCGGTGACCTCGAGATCGGCGTCCTCGGCGACGATGACCGGAGACTTGCCACCGAGTTCGAGGATCACCGGCGTGAGCTGCGGGGCGGCGGCGGCCATGATCTTGCGGCCCACCTCGGTGCCGCCGGTGTACAGGGCGAGATCGAAACCCTGCGCGAGCAGGCTCTGGGTGAGCTCGGCATCGCCTTCGGCGACCACGACGGCCTCCGGGTCGAGGTACTGCGGAATCAGCCGGGCGAGCAGCGCGGACGTGGCGGGGGCCAGCTCCGACGGTTTGATCACGGCACAGTTTCCGGCGGCCACTGCCGCGACGAGCGGACCGAGCGTCAGATACACCGGGTAGTTCCACGGTGCGATGATCAGGACCACTCCCATCGGCTCGTACTGCACCCAGCCGAGTGCGGGAAACTGGTTGATCGACAAGGACTTCGGTCGAGGAAGCATCCATCGCCGGACCCGCTTGCGGGCGTAGGCGGCTTCGGCCCGGGTGGAAGCGACGTCGCCGAGCCAGGCTTCGACCGCGTTTCGGCCCAGGTCCTCCTGCAGGGCGGCCGCAATCTCGGCTTCGCGCTCGTCGGCGAGTTTCTCGATGCCGCGGAGCTGGCGGATGCGCCATCCGGCATCGCGCGTGCGTCCGGTCGCGTAGGCCTTCCGCAGTCGGGTCAGGAGTTCGGTCGATGTGTCGGTGGATGTGACGGTCATGTGGTCCTCCAGGCGGAAGTCGAGAGTGGATGTGCGGTCGGCCTGTCGCGGCGGAACGGCGAATGGGCGGACGGCGGCACGGGGGCCGGGGCGAGGTCGTCGACGACAGGGCCTCGGGCGCGGGTCGTGGGGATGCGCCGGCGCAAGCGGCACCCGGACGGTGGCCCGAGCCCGCGGCGGCGGGTGGCACCGAATCGGGCGGTGCCGCGCCGACGCGGTGCCCCGACATCCGGAGCGATGCCCATCGCCACAGTCTAGGACCCGCTGGTGCCTGCGGATACGTGTCGGCCGGGTTACGTGTTCAGTGCACGGCAGGAGCCCGACGGGCAACTCGATCGGAAGGCCTCGGAGGTCGCCGAGCGCTCCGGACGGTATTCGTCCGTGGCGTGCCCACAGTCGTCTCGCACGACGCACCGGTCACGATCGCACGAGCAGATCGCTGTGTCCGGGTGGGGGCGGCGGATACCATCGAGTTCTCGGCGCTGGCACGACGGCTCTCGGATTGGAGCTCGATTATGGCCGATGACGCGAAACTCCTCGACTATCTGAAACGGGTGACCGCAGAGCTCTATCAGGCCCGGGAGAAGCTTCGCGAGGTCGAGGGGGTGAGTCGCGAACCGATCGCCGTCGTCGGGATGGGGTGCCGGTTCCCCGGCGGCGTCCGCTCCCCACAGGATCTGTGGCACCTGGTGGAATCCGGTTCGGAGACCGTCTCCGGGTTCCCCACGGACCGGGGTTGGGAAGCGGCGGATCTCTACGATCCGACGGGCCGGCAGGCCGGCAGGACGTACACGGTGCAAGGTAGCTTTCTCGACGATGCAGCGGGTTTCGACCCGGAGGTCTTCGGAATCTCGCCTCGCGAAGCACTGGCGATGGACCCGCAGCAGCGACTCCTGCTCGAGACGAGCTGGGAGACCTTCGAGCACGCCGGCATCGATCCGCGGTCCGTGCACGGCAGGCAGATCGGCGTCTTCACCGGTCTGTCCGGAATCGACTACTCGGCACGGGCGGGCGGCGCCCCGCCCGAGGAACTCGCGGGCTACTTCATCACCGGCACCGCCATGAGTGTCGCCTCCGGCCGTGTCGCATACAGCTTCGGACTGAACGGACCCGCGATCACCGTCGACACGGCATGCTCGTCGTCCCTGGTGTCCGTCCACCTCGCCATGCAGGCACTGCGCAACGGCGAGTGCGAACTCGCCCTGGCCGGCGGGGCGACCGTCATGTCGACGCCCGCGGTGTTCGTCGAGTTCAGCCGGCAGCGTGGACTGGCCCACGACGGGCGCTGCAAGGCGTTCTCCGCCGCGGCCGACGGTACGGCGTGGGGCGAAGGCGCCGCGATCCTCGCGCTGGAACGCCTGTCCGACGCCGAGCGCAACGACCGCCGGATCCTCGCCGTCGTCCGCGGTAGCGCGGTGAACCAGGACGGCGCCAGCAACGGCCTGACCGCCCCGAACAAGCAGGCCCAGGAACGGGTGATCCGGCAGGCCCTGACCGACGCCGGACTCGGCCCGGCCGACGTCGACGCGGTCGAAGCCCACGGCACCGGCACCACGCTGGGCGATCCCATCGAGGCGTCCGCCCTGCTGGCCGGCTATGGCCGCGATCGGCCCCCCGACCGGCCGTTGTGGCTCGGCTCGGTGAAGTCGAACCTCGGGCACACCCAGGCAGCCGCCGGAGTGGCCGGAGTGATCAAGATGATCATGGCGATGCGGCACGGTGTGCTGCCGAGAACGCTGCACGTCGACCGCCCCACCCCCCACGTCGACTGGTCCGCCGGATCGGTGTCCCTGCTCACCGAGAACCGGGAATGGCCGGCGACCGACCGGCCCCGCCGGGCGGCGGTCTCCTCGTTCGGCATCAGCGGCACGAACGCCCACGTCGTGCTGGAGCGGCCGGCCCCACCGCCGGACGCTGCGCCCACCGACGGGATCGACGGATCGGACGACGTCGTGGCCTGGTTCGTGTCGGGCCACACCGAACCGGCGCTGCGCGCGCAGGCCCACAGGCTGCGGGACTACGTCGCCGACCACCCCGAGCTGACACCCGCCCAGGTGGCCGGCCCGCTGCTGACCTCCCGCGCGACCTTCGACCACCGTGCCGCCGTGCTCGGTACCGACCGGACGGCCCTGCTGTCCGGTCTCGACGCGCTCGGCCGAGGCGCCCCCGACCCCGGTGTGATCACCGGCGTGGCGGTCGAGGCGGGCGACCGGCCGGTGTTCGTCTTTCCCGGGCAGGGCGCGCAATGGGTGGGCATGGCCACCGAACTGCTGGAGTCCTCCCCGGTGTTCGCCGACAGCCTGCGCGAGTGCGCCGACGCCCTGGCCCCGCACACCGGGTTCGCGCTGCTCGACGTGCTCCGCGACCGCGATCCGGCGGCCCTGGACCGGGCCGACGTCGTGCAACCCGCGCTGTTCGCGGTGATGGTCGGTCTTGCGCGGCTGTGGCACGCACACGGCGTCGAACCGGCGGCCGTGGTCGGGCACTCGCAGGGCGAGATCGCCGCCGCCCACGTCGCCGGCGCGCTGACCCTGCCCGACGCGGCGCTCGTCGTCGCGGCCCGCAGCCGGGTGATCACGGAATCGGCCCGGCGCGGCGGTGGCATGGCGTCGGTGGGTCTGCCGGCGGACGCGGTGCGGCAGCAGATCGAACCCTGGGCCGGGACCGTCGAGGTGGCGGCGATCAACGGTCCGGCCGCCACGGTCGTGTCCGGCCCCGGCGACGCCCTCGAGGTACTGGTCGCGCGGTGGCAGGCCGACGGTGTCCAGGCCCGGCGCATCACCGTCGACTACGCCTCCCACTGCGCGGACGTCTCGGTGCTGCGCAGGCCCATTCTCGACGCTCTCGCCCCGATCACCCCGCAGCGTTCGCGGATCCCGTTCTACTCGACGGTGAGCGGGGACATGATGGACGGCACCGCACTCGACGCCGACTACTGGTACCGGAACCTGCGCCGGCCGGTGCGCTTCGAGGACGCGACGAGATCTCTGGCCCGCGATGGGTATCGGCTGTTCGTCGAGTCGGGGAGCCATCCGGTCCTGACCGTGCCGCTGCAGGAGACCCTGGACGCGGCCGGCATCGCGGGTCGCGCCCTCGGCACCCTCCGGCGCGACCGGGCAGGCCTACGCCAGTTCACCACCGCCCTCGCCGAGGCACACGTGTCCGGGGCGCACATCGAGTGGGACCGGGTCGGGTGGGCTCGCCGCGCCGGTCACCGGCCGTGGGTGGACCTGCCCACGTATGCCTTCCAGCATCGCCGCTACTGGCTCGACGGGGGCGCGCCGCAACGTGATGCCGCCGCAGCCGGCATGGATGCCGGGGACCACCCGATGCTCGCCGCCTCGGTCGAACTCGGCGACGGTCAGGGCGCGGTGTTCACGGGCGTGCTGTCGCCGCACCGACTGCCGTGGCTGAACGAGCACGCTGTGGACGGCACCGTGGTGCTGCCCGGCACGGCGTTCGTCGAACTCGCCTTGCACGCCGGGCATCGCGCCGGCTGCAGCCGCCTCGCGGAACTCACCCTCGAGACGCCCGCGCCGGTTCCCACCGGTGGGGAGCTCGCGGTGCAGGTCGCCGTCCTCACCGCCGACGACGCCGGGCACCGCACGGTGTCGGTGCACTCCCGCCCGGCGGACGCCCCGGCGCGGACACCGTGGACCCGGCACGCCGTCGGCGCACTCACGGGCGCGGTGCACACCGCGCAGGTTCCGATCCGGCAGTGGCCCCCGGCCGATGCGACGCCGATCGACGTGAGCGGTCTGTACGACGCGCTCGACGAGACCGGATACGGGTACGGGACGGTCTTCCGGGGCCTGCGCGCGGCGTGGCGCCGCGGTGACGACCTGTACGGAGAGGTGCGCCTGGGGGGAGAGGACCCCGCCGCGGCGGTCGCCGGGTACGGGATCCATCCGGCGGTGTTCGACGCGGCGCTGCACCTGATCGCGTTCGCCGCCGCCGAGGCCGGCGCCCGCGACCTGCGACTGCCGTTCGCATGGGACGACGTGCAACTGCACGCCGTGGGTGCCACCGCCCTGCGCGTACACATCGCCCCGGCCGGACCCGAACGGTACCGGGTGGCCGCGTACGACACCGCCGGCAAGCCCGTGCTGACCGCGCGCTCGCTGGCGCTGCGGCCGTTCGCAGGTCCGCGGGCGCCGGCCGCCACGACCGGCACCGGCCTCTACCGCGTGGAATGGATCCCGGTCGAGGCCGGCGCGGCCCCGACGGCGGACCTCGCCGCGCTCGGGGAGGCACTCACCGGCGGCGATCCCGCCGGCCGCACCCTGCTGCTGGCCGGGGAACCGGACGACGAATCCGACGTGCCGACGCGCGCGCACGCCGCCGCGGAGGCGGCGTTGCGGGCGGTACAGGCCTGGCTCGCCGACGAGCGGCTCGCCGAGACCCGACTGCTGGTGACGACGCGCCGCGCCGTGGCGGTCACCGACGACGAACCGATCGACGTCGGCGCCGCGCCCGTGTGGGGGCTGATCGGTGCCGTGCAGAACGAACACCCGGACCGGATCACCCTGGTGGACCTGGACCGGCCGCCCGGTGACCTGCCCGATCCCACCGTGCTGTCCGTGGCCCTGGCCTGCGACGAACCACAACTGGCGGTCCGCGCCGGGACACTCCTCGCGCCCGTGCTCGCGGCGGTGCCGACCGCCACCGACGCAGCCGCGGATCCGGTGCCGTTCGGCCCCGACGGCACCGTCGTCGTCACCGGCGGCACCGGAACCATCGGCCGGCTCGTCGCCCGTCACCTCGTGCGGCGGTACGGGGTGCGCCGGCTCGTGCTGACCGGCCGACACGCGGTCCGCGCCGAGCGGGCGACGGACCTGCGCGCCGAGTTCGCCGAGGCGGGCGCCGAGATCCGCGCCGTGACCTGCGACGTGGCCGATCGAGCCGCGGTGGCGGCCCTGCTCGACGCCGTCCCCGACCTGTCGGGTGTCGTCCACGCCGCCGGGGTGCTCGACGACGCCACCGCCGCCACCTTGACTCCGGACCAGTTGCACGCCGTCCTGCGCCCCAAGGTGGACGGTGCGTGGCATCTGCACGAGCTCACCCGCGATCGCGGTCTCGCGGCGTTCGTGCTGTTCTCCTCCGCGGCGGGTGTGCTCGGCGGCGCCGGCCAGGCGAACTACGCGGCGGCCAACGTCTTCCTCGACGCGCTCGCGCAGCACCGCCGCGCCGAGGGACTGCCGGGACTGTCCCTGGCCTGGGGACTGTGGGACCGCCCCAGCGGGATGACCTCCCATCTGAATGCGGCCGATCTGGATCGGCTCCAGCGCACCGGCATAGACACCCTCACCCCCGAAGCGGGGCTGGCCCTGTTCGATGCGGCGCTCGCCGCGAACCGTCCGTTGACGGTGCCGATACGGCTCTCGGCGCCCGCCCGCCGCTCCGACGGCGAGGCCCTCCCCCCGATCCTGCGCCGAGTGCTCGGCACGTCCCGTCGGCGCGCCGCGGCCGCCCCGTCGGCCCCCGGCCTCGCCGACGAACTGCGGGCGCTCGACCCCGCCGAGCGGCACGCCCGGGTCCTCGAAATCGTCACCACGCACGTCGCGGCCGTACTCGGCCACGACGGGAAGGAGGCCATCGATCCGGATCGGGCCTTCAAGCAACTCGGCTTCGACTCGCTCACCGCGGTGCAGCTACGCAACCAGCTGACGACGGCCACCGGGGTGCGGCTGGCCGCGACGGTGGTGTTCGACCACCCCACCGCGGACGCGCTCGCCCGCGAGATCGCGGCACGGCTGCTCGGCCCCGAGGACGCCCCGCAACCGACCCGCACGGCGCGCCGGCGCCACGACGACGACCCGATCGCGATCGTGGGGATGGCCTGCCGATACCCCGGCCAGGTCTCCTGCCCGGACGAGCTGTGGCGCCTCGTCCGCGACGGCCGCGACGCGGTGGGCGCGTACCCCGACAACCGCGGCTGGAACCTCGACGAGGTGTACCACCCGGATCCCGAGCGCAGCGGCACGACCTACATGCGGGCCGGCGGATTCCTCTACGACGCCGACCGGTTCGACGCCGCGTTCTTCGGGATCAGCCCCCGCGAGGCCGTCGCGATGGATCCGCAGCACCGACTGCTGCTCGAAAGCGCCTGGGAAGCACTGGAATACGCGGGAATCCCGCCGAACTCGCCCGGGCTCACCGACACCGGCGTCTACGTCGGAATGATGGGCGGCGACTACGGATTCCACCTCATGACCCGGCGGAGCACCGACGCCGAGGGCTACCTCATGACGGGCACCAGCAACAGCGTGGCCTCCGGGCGGATCGCCTACTCGCTCGGCTTCACCGGTCCCGCGGTCACCGTCGACACGGCGTGTTCGTCGTCCTTGGTGGCGCTGCACCTGGCGGCGCGGGCCCTGCGCGACGGCGAATGCACCCTCGCGCTGGCCGGTGGGGCGACGGTGATGGCGACCCCCGGCGTGCTGATCGAATTCAGCCGCCAGCGCGGACTCGCCCCGGACGGGCGGTGCAAACCGTTCTCCGATCGAGCGGACGGCACCGGGCTCAGCGAGGGCGCGGGCATGGTCGTGCTCGAGCGGCTGAGCGACGCCCAGCGCCACGGCCACCGGGTGCTGGCACTGATCCGCGGCTCCGCGGTCAATCAGGACGGCGCTTCGAATGGCCTGACCGCCCCGAACGGTCCGTCGCAGGAACGGGTGATCCGGCAGGCGCTGGCCGACGCTGCCCTCGACCCCGCCGACATCGACGCGGTGGAGGCCCACGGCACCGGCACGACACTCGGCGACCCGATCGAAGCCCAGGCGTTGCTGGCCACCTACGGGCAGCAACGCGACGGCCGGCCGCTGTGGCTG
This sequence comes from Rhodococcus sp. ENV425, assembly GCF_002887785.1. Classification (NCBI taxonomy): domain Bacteria; kingdom Bacillati; phylum Actinomycetota; class Actinomycetes; order Mycobacteriales; family Nocardiaceae; genus Rhodococcus; species Rhodococcus sp. ENV425. Next base: position 33,433 of record NZ_PCZU01000065.1, on the reverse strand, counting down.
GGGTCGGTCAAGTCGAACATCGGCCACTCCCAGGCGGCGGCCGGGGTGGCCGGCGTGATCAAGATGGTGATGGCGATGCGACACGGTGTGCTGCCGCCGAGCCTGCACAGCGACGCCCCGACCCGGCACGTCGACTGGACCTCCGGCGAGGTCGCGCTGCTCGCCGACGCGGTGGCATGGCCGCAGACCGGGCGCCCCCGCCGCGCCGGCGTCTCCTCGTTCGGCATCAGCGGCACCAACGCCCACATGATCCTCGAGCAGCCGCCCGACGTCGCCGCACCGGCGGCCCCGCCGCGGTCGGCGTCGCCCCTGGTGTGGGTGCTCTCCGCCAAGACCGACGAGGCGCTGCGCGCGCAGGCCGCCCGGCTGACGGACGTCCTCGACAGGGACGCCCTCGACACGGGGGCCCCGCCGGATCCGGCCGATCTCGCCTACTCGCTGGCCACCACCCGGTCCGGCTTCACGCACCGCGCCGCCGTGACCGGCGAGACGCTCGCCGACCTACGCGACGGCCTGGCCCGCCTCGCCGAGGGACGCGCAGGCGGCAACGCCGTCGCCGGGACGAGCGCCCGCGGGAGGACGGCATTCATGTTCACCGGCCAGGGCGCGCAGCGGATCGGAATGGGCCGCGGCCTCTACGACACCTACCCGGTGTTCGCCCGGGCCCTGGACGAGACCTGCGCCGCCCTCGACGAGCACGTCGACACCCCGATACGGCAGGTGATCTGGGGCGACGCGGACGAAGCCGCCGCGAGACTCGACCGCACCGAGTACACCCAGCCGGCCCTGTTCGCCGTCGAGGTCGCCCTCTACCGACTACTGCGGGAATGGGGCCTCACCCCCGACTACCTGATCGGACATTCGATCGGAGAACTCACCGCGGCCCACGTCGCGGGCGTGTTCAGCCTGCCCGACGCCGCCGCCCTGGTGGCCGCGCGCGGACGGCTGATGCAGGCCACCGCCCCCGGGGCGATGATCGCCGTCCGGGCCCACCCGGAGGACGTCCGGTCGCGGATCGACGGCCGAGTCGACCTTGCCGCGGTGAACGGCGCCGAATCCGTGGTGCTCGCGGGAGCTGCAGCCGACGTGCACGCCGTCGCCGCCGAACTGTCCACCGCGGGAATCGCGGTCACCACGCTGCAGGTCGAACGCGCGTTCCATTCGGCGCTGATGGACCCCGTCCTCGACGAGTTCACCACCGTCGTGTCGCGGCCGGCGGCGCAGCCGCCGACGATCCCCGTCGTCTCCACTCTCACCGGGCGCGTCGCCACGGCCGAGGAACTGACGTCGCCGCAGTACTGGCGCCGGCACATCCGCCGAGCCGTGCGCTTCCACGACGGCATGCGCACCCTCGCCGAACTCGGCGTCTCCCGCTGCGTCGAGATCGGACCCGGCGCGGCCCTGGCCGCTCACGCCGCCGAGGTCGTCCCGCACCCGATCGCCACGTTGCCCGGGCGCGGGGACGACGCACGGGGCTTCGTCGAGGCGGTCGCCGCTGCGTCCGTGCAGGGCCTGGCGATCGACTGGGATCGGGTACTGCCCGGCCGCCGCCGGGTGGACCTGCCCACGTACGCCTTCCGGCGTCGCTCCTTCTGGCCGTCGGCGCCCGCACGCACCAGCGGTGATCCGACGGAGTTGGGGTTGAGCCCGGCGGACCATCCGCTGCTCGGCGCGGCCATGACCCTCGACGACGACACCACCGTGTTCACCGGAGCGCTGTCCCGGCACCGGGATTCGTCGCTCGCGGCGCCGCAGCCCGGCGATCCGCCGACCGACGCTCCGCAGACCCTGGTACCGGCCGTCCTGGTCGAGCTGACCCTGCACGCCGCCCACCACGTCGGGTGCGACCGCATCGCCGCTCTCACGCTGCACCACGCGCTGGGGCTGCCGGCCGCGGGGTCGCTGCCGATCCGGGTGCTCGTGTCACCGGCCGGTGAGGACGGCGCGCGCACCGTCACCGTCTCGTCGAACATGGGACCGGCCGACGGCCCCTGGGTGCGGAACGCGTCGGCGACCGTCGACGACGGGCTCGCCGCGCAGCCGGACCGGCTCCCGGGCGACACCACGACCGAGGTGCGCCTCGACGACGGCGTCGACCCGAGCGGCTTCGGGATCCATCCGCAACTGCTGCAGGCGGCGCTCGACTCCGTCTTCGGGCCGGACGACTGGCCGCTGACCTGGTCGGGAACCCGGCTGCACCGCACCGGTGCGCAGGCGGTGTCGGTGCGGTGCGCGACGGGCGAGGACGGGCGGTACCGCGTCGACGCCACCGATGCCGACGGCGCGCCGGTGCTGACCGTCGAGGCGCTGCACGTGGTGCCCCGGACGGGCGACGGGGCCGGCGCGGGCCCGTCCGGCGCGCGGCGACTGCACCGCCTGGCATGGACCCGAATCGACGACCTCCCGTCCGAGCCGCCGCCCGGCCCGATGGTGGTACTCGGCGCCGCGGATCTGGAATCGAGCTTGTCGCGCTGTCCCGACGCGGCGGCGCTGCGCACCGCGAGGGCAGCCACGCCCGACGACGGGCGGCCCTGGACGGTGCTGGTGGGGTGCGGCACCGACGGCGACCCGGGCCCGGAGGCGACCCACCACCTGTGCGCCCGGACGCTGCGACTGCTGCAGGACTGGCTCGACGACGCCGAGTTCGCCGACAGTGTGCTGGTGGTCGTCACCCGCAACGCGACGGCCACCGGCGAGGAGGGCGAAGGGGTCGACATCGACCTCGCGGCCGCCGCCGTGTGGGGTCTGGTGGGCTCCGCGCAGAACGAGAACCCCGGGCGGTTCGTGCTGCTCGACCTCGACCGGGAGACGGACGTCGACACGGCGATCACGTCGGCCCTGGCCAGCGGGGAACCGCAGGTCGCGGTCCGGGGCCGGGCCGTGCTCGTGCCCCGCCTGCGGCGCATACCGGCCGTGCAGCGATCCGGTCCGCTGTTCGACCCCCGCGGCACCGTGCTCGTCACCGGCGGCACCGGCACCGTGGGAGGGTCGGTGGCGCGCCATCTCGTCAGCACGCACGGGGCGCGGCATCTGGTGCTGACCAGCCGACGCGGACCCGACGCCGACGGAAGCGACCGGCTACGCCGCGAACTGCGCGATGCGGGCGCCGAGGTGCGCATCGTCGCCTGCGACACCGCCGACGCGGCGGCACTGGCCGGTCTGCTGGCCCGGATCCCCGCCGAGCACCCCCTGACCGCGGTGATCCACGCGGCCGGAGTCCTCGACGACGCCACCCTCACCTCGCTCACCCCCGACCGGCTCGACGCGGTGCTGCGGCCGAAAGTCGACGCGGCCTGGCACCTGCACCGGCTGACCGCCGGGGTCCACGCCTTCGTGCTGTTCTCGTCGCTCGCCGGTGTGCTCGGCGCGCCCGGGCAGGGCAACTACGCAGCGGCGAACCGGTTCCTCGACGCCCTCGCCCAGCATCGGCGAGCCCACGGCCGGCCCGCGGTCTCGATCGCGTGGGGCATGTGGGCACCGCCGAGCGCCATGACCGGCAGGCTCGGCGCGGTGGATCTCGCCCGGGCCCGCCGTAGCGGCCTGGTTCCGATGAGCGAGGCCGACGGCCTGGACCTGTTCGACAGCGCCCTGGCGTCCGACCTCTCCGCCGTGGTGGGGGCTCGGTTCGAGCACCCCGGTGCGGCCGCGACGTCCGTTCCCGCTCCGCTGCGGGGACTGGTGCGGCAAGCGCGGCCGCGCGCGGCCGGCTCGGGGTCGGCGTTGTCCGGACCGAACGGATCAGGGCCGTTGGAGTGGGCGCAGCGGCTCACGGACCGGTCGGTGCCCGAACAGCGGCACCTCGTGCTGGAGCTGGTGCGAGCCGGAGCTGCCGCAGTCCTCGGCCACGACGCGTCGGACTCGGTCGATCCCGACCAGGCGTTCAAGGAACTCGGCTTCGACTCGCTCGCGGCGGTGGCCTTGCGCAACCATCTCGGTGCCGCGACCGGTCTGCGGTTACCGCCGACGGTGGTGTTCGATCACCCCAGTCCCCGGGCCGTCGCCGAGTTCCTGCGCGCGGAGCTGGTCCCGGACCCGGTGTCGGTGGCCGTCGCCG